>NZ_JAUOPX010000247.1:0-243 GCF_030547455.1 Motilimonas sp. 1_MG-2023
TTTTTTAGTTAGATTTTTTTTTTTGTGTATTAGTTATTCATTTTTAGGATATGTTTATGTTTCAGGTTGTGGAAGTTATAAAGTATTTATATTATGATATTTAGAATTATTTTATTCTTGTTTATGATTTTAATCTTATTTTAGTGATTTGGGATTATTTTTAATTTAGTTTTTTCATTGGTCATCTGGTTTATTTGTTTTTTTGCGATTTTTTGATTTCTTATAAAGATTATGTAAATATGT
>NZ_JAUOPX010000248.1:0-243 GCF_030547455.1 Motilimonas sp. 1_MG-2023
CACTACCACAAACCCAAAGCTACAAAACACAACAAAAACAAAACAAAGAAACAAAAATCAACAAGAAAAAAAAAAAACATAACAAAAGAACACAACAAAAACAACCACACCACAAAACCCCAAAAACAAAAAAACCACAAACCCAAACAAAAACAAAAAGCAAAAAGAGATTAACTTCATTATCCTTATACTCAGAAAAATCCTTGCGAGCGTTCTCGTTCTTATCATACCAATGCTCGTAAA
>NZ_JAUOPX010000249.1:0-242 GCF_030547455.1 Motilimonas sp. 1_MG-2023
GGTTAGAACTGCTGTTAACGGAAGAAATCAATCAACGCAACTCACGCAAAATAGCGCGGTTGACCAAGCAAGCAAAGATCAGATTACGTGCGGAACTGGCGCAGCTGGATTACAGCAGTAGTCGCCAACTCGACAAGGCTGAGATCCGTTCGCTTACGCAAGGTGAGTGGTTAGCGCTACACCAAAATGTGCTAATTACTGGCGCAACGGAATGTGGAAAAACCTACCTTGCCTGCGCACTA
>NZ_JAUOPX010000250.1:0-242 GCF_030547455.1 Motilimonas sp. 1_MG-2023
CATTAAAGGGATCATTCAGAAATTTAACTTGCTTAATATTGCTAGGGGCGGAAAAGGTCAGCTTAAATTTCTAAGAAGCGTTGAAGAGCAAACCAATGCATTGAATTTACCGGGAGATAAGCTCTACATTGGGCTATATTTGAATGAATTACTCAAACGCCAGTTAGAGCAACTCACACCATATCCTGAACTGATTCAATGTTATCAAGATACCTTAATTGCCCTTGCTAATGTCCAATCTT
>NZ_JAUOPX010000251.1:0-242 GCF_030547455.1 Motilimonas sp. 1_MG-2023
TTGACTCAAGAGTGTGGTATCTTTGGGCTTTTATGCTTTTGTTGTGTTAGTAATTTGTGTGGCTTTTATTTTACTAAAGTTGTAAGTGATTATGCGTAGAAATTAGATTAGGTAGTTATTCTAATTAATTTTGTTTATTATGTAGATTTTCTACATTTATTTTGTTTTTCTTTAATTATGATTATTAGTTTATGTTAAAGGTTGTTTTATTTTTGTCTTTATGTTGTTTTTATGTTATGTGT
>NZ_JAUOPX010000252.1:0-242 GCF_030547455.1 Motilimonas sp. 1_MG-2023
TTTGTATTCTTTCAGGATGTGGAGGTTTTTTTGTTTTTTGAGAACGAGATGATGTTTAAGCAGTTTTTGTGAAAGCTGGATGGTTAACTCCATCTTAAGGATATTAGCGAGGTGTATAAGTAATTAATTTTTATTTTTTTTTTGGATTTGGCGGGTTTTTATATCTGGTTTTTCGGGTTGGGTTGAAAACGAATTTTTTGTTTTCCCCTTTTTTTGGTTTTTATTTTTTTTGGGTGCAACCC
>NZ_JAUOPX010000253.1:0-241 GCF_030547455.1 Motilimonas sp. 1_MG-2023
GACATATTGATACCTGCTTAGTTACGGTGATCTTATCACCTCTAATCAGGTGGCCAAAATAGTTGTACCACTACAATCACGACCACCTCGAGAATAAAGCTCGACTTCCGTCTGATGTGGTTGAAAAATTAGATCAGGAAATCACCGAGTTCTTAACCAAAGTCAAACCCAACCGTTTTTATGATGAGACTAATTTATATTAAGGCCAAAGCTTGAATCATATCGCCCATGCTAATTACCT
>NZ_JAUOPX010000254.1:0-241 GCF_030547455.1 Motilimonas sp. 1_MG-2023
GCTTATGACTAGATAAGGTAGAGTGTAAGACTGGAAATATAATTTCTATGGGCAACACAACAACGACCGCAGTTAGATATTAGCTGGCACTATCTTAACGCAAGCGCCCTTGACTAAATACTCTAACCCGCCCTCTATTTTATTTATCTCTTTAAAAAAATTGCCTAAATAACGAAAGATCTTTACACTGCCTGCCATCTACCATCGCCAGTGGAGCATACATGCCATTTACCCAGCCATT
>NZ_JAUOPX010000255.1:0-241 GCF_030547455.1 Motilimonas sp. 1_MG-2023
CACCCCCTCTACTTCCCCTGCCGCGACCGACGCGTAAACTCTTACTACTTCTTCCGCCTGTTCTGTCGACTCTAACCGCGCTTCTTCCGCAGCATGTGCTTCCGCCGCTAAACGCGCTTCTTCAGCAGCCTGTGCTTCCGCCGCTAAACTCGCTTCTTCTGCCGCTTGTGCTTCCGCCGCGAAACTCTCTAATTCAGCCGAATGTGCTTCATCCGCTAAACGAGCTTCGTCTGCAGCATCT
>NZ_JAUOPX010000256.1:0-241 GCF_030547455.1 Motilimonas sp. 1_MG-2023
TGCTCGTAGAAGTGTATCGCATGTTAAGCGATGATGTGCCGATGGTCTTAACAACGCAGATTATACTGTTTGTTAGTGGTAAGTGGCGTGAAGTAGTAATCGGCCAGGTCTCATGGGATAACATTAAAACGCTTCAACTCGAGTCAAACCTTACCGCTCGTTTAGAAGAGTATGGCATGTTTAGGGTGCAAGTTAAGCCCGGGGTCCATGAAATAATATTGCAAAGTCGTGTGGTTGGTAA
>NZ_JAUOPX010000028.1:0-57204 GCF_030547455.1 Motilimonas sp. 1_MG-2023
TTGACATATTGATACCTGCTTAGTTACGGTGATCTTATCACCTCTAATCAGGTGGCCAAAATAGTTGTACCACTACACCCTTAGTAAAAGAATCTTCTGGAGGAATAAAAATGTCTGAGAGAGAAATAAAAGCTGATAATGGAAAAAATATAATACCCCATGCATAACAGCGGTCGACGATGCTTGGCGAACTATTCGTCGTTATCAATGCTAGAAGAAACCTATCAATTTTTCCTATGAACTTCATTACCATCACTCCTAAATCAGCTTTTCATCTGGGTTAGTAATCATATTTATCTTTTTGAGCCTGATGACGGTGCGTTGAAGAATTCTAAAACTCAGAAAGTCTTTAGACAGGCCAAGTGTCGTTAAAATTGTAAAACCAAATAAACCTATTCCAACTATTGCTCCCTCAATGCCGTTAGATATGCTGAGGTAAGCTAGAGAGAGTGAGCCTAAGAGCGCCATACCAATAGATACTACCAGTGAGTAGATAAATCCAAATTTATCCATTGAAGTGACTGCAATGCGCACCTTTTCACCATCAGTCCTTAGGTAGGGTTCAACGCGCTTCAGCTCGTGATGAGAAATGACGCCGAACTCATAAATTTTCATAAGCATTGCCATATTTTGCTTGGATGTTTTGATGCCTGATGCTAAGAAGAATATTTCCGCTTCTTTTATAGACTCTACGTAGCTGTTAAGTTGCTCACTTTGGATGTTAGTCAGGTCAAATGACTTGAGGCGCTTGAAGTACCTTTTAAGGTAGATGTCTTCATAGAAGCTAATTAAACCTGTGATAGTCTTGACGAGTAACCCTATGATAGCGACAGATAATCCTAATGTTGCAGCATAGGGGTGGCTAGAAATAATATCTGGGATTGATATATCCATATTACCTTTAGATGATTTTCTTTTTGTTGATTTTTATATCAGGTGTAGAAAGGAATTAATAGGTTTTATTTTTGAAATGCAACAAGAGCCGAGGATTGGTTTTTTGCTACACGCTCGCTACATTTGCCCCAAAAAAAGAAAAGGCCTGAGTGGTTACTAACCTCTCAGGCCTTGCTAAATTTGGTGGCCCCTCGCAGACTTGAACTGCGGACCTACCGATTATGAGTCGGGTGCTCTAACCAGCTGAGCTAAGGGGCCTAATTTTATTGTTGCTTTAAAAGGTTTGCAGAAGCGCTAACTTCTGTCTCGACATCCTTATCTTAGTTCAGCCAAATGAGCTGTAAACCTGCAAGATAAAAGGTCTGTTTATTCTTCTTATTAAGCGGGGGAGATTATATATAGCTAGTTAAGCTCTGTCTACTGCTGCAAAATCGTTTGCTGATTTTATAGTCAGTTTAGTGGTTTGACTGCATAAAATTGCTGCAAAGGGTGAATTAAGTTGCTTTTGTTGATGCTGTTTAACAGTCCGTGAGGCGGTTTTTTACAGGAGCAGGTGGGTGAGGTTGCTGGGTTAGTGCCATAGTTTGGTGACTAAATGTTAGGTAAAAAAATACCAGTCATTTGACTGGTATTTTTATCGATAAAGTAGGTTAGATATTATTCATCTAGGAAGCTGCGCAGTTGTTCGCTACGGCTTGGGTGGCGTAGCTTACGCAATGCCTTAGCTTCAATTTGACGAATACGCTCACGCGTTACGTCGAACTGTTTGCCTACTTCTTCTAAGGTATGGTCTGTATTCATGTCGATACCGAAACGCATACGCAGTACTTTAGCTTCACGAGCAGTTAGGCCGGCTAATACGTCGTTAGTCGCATTTTTCAGGCTTTCGCTGGTGGCTGAATCTACCGGTAGGTGGATCGTGGTATCTTCAATGAAGTCACCTAAGTGCGAATCTTCATCATCACCAATTGGTGTTTCCATGGAGATTGGCTCTTTGGCAATTTTCAGCACCTTACGGATCTTGTCTTCTGGCATGATCATGCGTTCAGCCAATTCTTCAGGAGTAGGCTCGCGACCCATCTCTTGTAGCATTTGACGTGAAATACGGTTCAGTTTATTGATGGTTTCAATCATGTGAACCGGAATACGTATGGTACGTGCTTGGTCGGCAATCGAGCGAGTGATTGCTTGGCGGATCCACCAAGTTGCATAAGTTGAGAACTTATAGCCACGACGGTATTCAAACTTATCAACCGCTTTCATTAGGCCGATGTTACCTTCTTGGATTAAATCTAAGAATTGTAGGCCGCGGTTGGTGTATTTTTTCGCAATTGAAATTACCAGACGTAAGTTTGCCTCAACCATTTCTTTTTTAGCACGACGAGCTTTCGCTTCGCCGATGCTCATGCGACGGTTGATGTCTTTAATGTCGGTAATATTCAGGCCTGTTTCTTCTTCAACAGATGCCATTTTAACGATACAACGTAAAATTTCGTCTCTTAGTACTAATAGTGCTGCACTGTGAGGTTTGCCTTCTGCGATGGCGTTTTCTAACCATGAGCGATCGGTTTCATTACCTGGGAAGATGGCAACGAATGACTTTTTCGGCATTTTACATTGGTCTACAACCATTTTAAGGATCAGACGCTCTTGAATACGTACTCGATCCATCATTGAACGCATGTTGCTTACCATACGGTCAAATTGCTTAGGCACTAGACGGAATTCTTTAAAGACTTCAGCCAGTACGATAATCGCTTCTTTTGATTCTTTACTTTGACGACCTGATTTAGCGATGATAGCTAATAAGTTGTCATGGGCTTCACGCAGAGCGGCAAATTTTTCTTTTGCGACTTCTGGATCGGGGCCTTTATCTGCTTCGTCTTCTTCTTCGTCATCGTCGTCGTCATCTAGGTCTTCATCATCGAGATCTTCATCTGATAATTCTGAACCTATGTGCGTCGCGGTAGGCGCTAAAGACTCTTCTTCGTTTGGATCGATGAAACCTGAGATAATATCACTTAGCTTGATCTCTTCCGCTTCAAAGCGGTCCCATTGCTCAAGTAGGTAGTGAATCGCTTCAGGGTACTCGGAAACCGAAGTCTGAACTTGGTTAATACCTTCTTCAATACGCTTAGCTATGTCAATTTCGCCTTCACGGGTTAACAGTTCAACTGTGCCCATTTCGCGCATGTACATACGTACTGGATCGGTAGTGCGACCTATTTCTGATTCAACCGAGGCGAGGGCTTGTGCTGCTGCTTCAGCGGCGTCCTCATCTGCGGTATCTTCCGAAAGCATAAGATCATCGGCATCAGGTGCGTTTTCTACTACCTGAATACCCATGTCGTTAATCATTTGAATAATATCTTCAATCTGATCAGAGTCGACAATGTCTTGGGGTAAGTGATCATTTACTTCGGCGTAAGTAAGGAAGCCTTGTTCTTTACCTTTGGTAACCAGAAGTTTTAACTGAGACTGAGGGGTTGGCTCCATAGACTCCATCCGATTAGGGGTTAAGGATTGGTGCAAAAATGCAAGGGCGCGATTATAATGCCTTTGCGCTGAATATGCTAGCTAGAAGGTGATAACTTTCTGCTTTGAATGAGCTCACTGAGCTGTTTTTTCTCTTCAAGGCTGAGTTGACCCGTTCTTGCTTTGGCTAGCAGTGCTTCTTCTTTTTGTTCGATATAAGTTGAAAGCAATTTATCTAAGGTGTCTAAAAACACCGCTTCAACTTGTGTTGCTTCAATATGATGGTCCCACATGGCTAATTTTGCCAGTTGATTACCTTCTTTTGTGCCTCGCCAGTCTTCAATAAGCTGGCCTGTAGTGATATGGGGCTGCTGCTGACACTTTTCAAGTAGTTGTGCAAAAAGAGTACTGCCCGCTAAGTTTAATTCCAAAATTTCAGGTAGTGGCGGTAATTCAGACGCTAGTTGTGGAAACTGAACCACTAAGGCAACCGCAAGGCGCATCGGCGTTATTTTTTGTTGTGTTGCGCGCACTGTTTTTTTTGTGTTGTCTTTATCTTCTGACTCTGGCAATAATTTTTCTAATCCGGCTAAGTCGATCGCCAGTAAGTTAGCTAATTTTTCCCGCATCATGTGAGAAAATACGCTACTTGGTAGCTTTGCGATCAATGGCATTGCCAGCTGTGCAAGTTTGGTTTTACCGTCGCGCGAGCCCATGTTCACTTGTTGTAGCAGGTTTTCAAATAAAAACTCTGACAAAGGTGTGGCTTGCTCTAAGCGTTGCTCAAAAGCTTCTTTACCTTCTTGGCGCACCATTGAGTCAGGGTCTTCGCCATCGGGTAAAAACATAAATTTTAATGATTTACCATCTTGTAACAAGGGTAGAGCATTTTCTAGTGCCCGCCAAGCTGCCGCGCGACCGGCTCTGTCGCCGTCATAACAACAAATCACTTCGTCGGTGGTGCGAAACAGTGTTTGTAAGTGCTCTGGTGTGGTGCTGGTGCCAAGTGATGCTACCGCATAATCAATACCAAATTGTGCCAGTGCTACAACGTCCATGTAGCCTTCGACCACTAATATTTTTTGTACGTCTTTGTGGGCTTTTTTGACTTCATAAAGGGCATAAAGTTCCCTGCCTTTATGAAAAATCGGGGTTTCTGGTGAGTTTAAGTACTTTGGTGTGCCATCACCTAATACACGTCCACCAAAACCGATGACACGGCCACGGCGATCGCGAATGGGGAACATAATTCGGTCACGAAAACGGTCGTAGCTACCCCCGTTTTCTTTGGCGATAAGCATGCCGCCTTCAATGAGTTGCTCTTGCGCTTCTTTGCCGATGGCGAAGCGTTTTCTTACTTCATCCCAACCATCAGAGGCAAAACCAATGCCGAATTGCTGGCAAACTTCACCGCTTAAGCCACGCCCTTTAAGGTAATCAATGGCTTTTTGGCTATGGGCTTGACCGCGCAGTTGTTGCTGATAGAAACGGGTAATTTGTTCCATCAGTTCGTATAAGTCTTTTTTGCCTTGAATTTGTGCGGGAGTGGGCGCTGGGCCGGCGCTTTTTTCACGCGGCACTTCAAGGCCATGCATACTGGCTATTTCTTCTATGGCATCAGGAAATTCAAGGCCATCATATTCCATAACAAAGCTAATGGCATTGCCATGCACACCACAACCAAAACAGTGGTAAAACTGTTTACTTTGGCTAACGGTAAAAGAGGGAGATTTTTCGTTATGAAAGGGGCAGCAAGCCTGATAGTTTTGGCCCGCTTTTTTCAGTTTGACTCGGCTGTCGATGAGATCAACGATGTCGGTTCGAGCTAAAAGGTTATCAATAAAATCGCGTGGGATCCTGCCTGACATAAACCCTCTAATAAAGCTTTGTTAAAAGCTCTAAAATAAACAAGCCGCACTCTTTCGAAAAAGGCGCGGCTTGTTCTGCTTTCGCGTAAATACGGATTAAGAAAGACTGGCTTTAATTTTGCCGCTCACTTGTCCCATATCTGCTCTACCTTGAATCTGGCTTTTTATCGCCGCCATCACTTTGCCCATATCTTGCATTCCCTGAGCACCAGTAGATTCCAGTGCTGCAGCGATAATGCCGTCCACTTCTTCCTCAGTAAGAGGTTGAGGTAAGAATTCTTGCAAAACACTAAGTTCTTCAGATTCTTTATCGACAAGGTCTTGACGATCTGCTGCTTCAAACTGCGCGATGGAATCTTTACGTTGTTTAACCATTTTGGTTATCACAGCAATAATGTCATCGTCAGATAACTCAATACGGTTATCGACTTCGCGTTGCTTAATTTCGGCCATCAACATGCGGATAGCGCCCAAACGAACTTTGTCTTTTGCGCGCATTGCTGCTTTTTGTTGGTCTTGCAACTTCTCTTTCAAGGTCATTACGAACGCCTTATTAGTAAAGACGAACGCGACGCGCGTTTTCGCGAGCTAGCTTTTTCAAATGACGCTTAACTGCAGAAGCTTTAGCGCGTTTACGAACAGTAGTAGGTTTTTCGAAGTACTCACGACGGCGAACTTCAGAAAGGATACCTGCTTTTTCGCATGAACGCTTAAAGCGACGTAGTGCTACATCAAACGGTTCGTTTTCACGTACTTTTATTACTGGCATATGCCCATCACCTCAGGGTGTTATGTTAAGCCGGTCGTAGATTGACCAGTCTGTTTAAAAATGGTGCGGAATTTTAATCTGATTAGGGGGCATTTGTAAACCCTGTTTAATTGTCTCTGGTGAAAAAAGACGATAATAGTTAAACTAGCCGCGCTTTCAGAGGAGTAAATATGCGTATTTTAGGGTTAGAGACATCGTGTGATGAAACCGGTGTGGCCATTTATGATGATGAGCAAGGCTTATTAGCTCATCGTTTGTACAGCCAAGTCAAGTTACATGCCGATTATGGTGGCGTGGTACCTGAGTTAGCGTCACGTGATCATGTCAGAAAAACCATCCCTTTGATAAAAGAAGCGTTGGCAGTGGCTAATTGCAGCAAAGATGATATTGACGGTATTGCGTTTACTGCAGGCCCAGGATTAGTTGGCGCATTGTTAGTGGGCGCAACGATTGGCCGCAGTTTAGCTTATGCTTGGGGTGTGCCTGCTGTTGCTGTACATCATATGGAAGGCCATTTGTTGGCACCTATGCTCGAAGATGATCACCCTGAGTTTCCGTTTCTTGCCCTGCTGGTTTCCGGTGGCCACAGTATGATGGTGAATGTGCAAGGCATCGGTGAATACGAAATCTTAGGTGAAAGCGTTGACGATGCTGCCGGTGAAGCTTTTGATAAAACAGCCAAATTAATGGGGTTAGATTACCCAGGTGGGCCATTATTGGCGAAACTGGCTGAGTTAGGCACACCCGGCCGCTTTAAGTTTCCAAGACCGATGACCGACAAGCCGGGGTTAGATTTTAGCTTTAGTGGTTTAAAAACCTTTGCCGCCAATACCATTCACCGCGAAGGTGATGATGAGCAAACTCGCGCCGATATTGCTTATGCCTTTCAAGATGCGGTGATTGATACCTTAGGGATTAAATGCCGCCGTGCACTAGATCAAACGGGTCTTAAATCATTGGTGATCGCGGGTGGCGTCAGTGCTAACCAGCAATTGCGTGCGCAACTTGAAGTGATGATGCAAAAGCGCAATGGTCGGGTGTATTATCCACGTCCTGAATTTTGTACCGATAACGGCGCCATGATTGCTTATGCGGGGATGCAGCGCTTAAAAGCCGGGCAATTTGAGCCGTTAGGTATTCAAGCTAAGCCTCGTTGGCCAATTGATACTCTTGTTCCTCTGACGAAGTAAGAAAACTAACCTGATTTGTAAAAAGGATGCTTAAGCTACTCTTGAGCATCCTTTTTTGTTTCCTGCTTGTCCGTGTCTGTTGATTTATTCATTGAAAACTTACGCCAAATTTTTAGTTCGGTGCCGTTGTACAAACGAGCGATGTTTTCATGGTGGCGAAGGATCACTAAGCAGCCCAGCATCGATACCGGTAGGGTGTATTCGGGTTTAATAAAATAGGTAAACACCGGCGCGGCGAGGGCGGTAACAATGGCGGCTAAAGATGAATAGCCACTAAGGGCAACCACCAACAGCCAGCAGCCGACGAGCAAACCTGCGACATCCATGCCCAAAGGCAACATCGCCCCCATGGAGGTGGCGACGGCTTTGCCGCCTTTGAAGTGAAAAAAGATCGGGTAGATATGCCCTAAACAGGCTGCAACGCCGACTAAACCGATGTAAACCGGTTCAAATCCTGCCCAGTAGGCACAGTAAACGGGAATGGTGCCTTTCAATAAATCAGCCAGTAATACCCAAGCAGCGGCTTGTGGGCCGCCGAGCCTAAGTACGTTGGTCGTTCCGGGATTATTTGAGCCGTGAGCGCGGGGATCGGGAAGTTTTTTCAAGCGACAGATCAACACTGCACTGGAGACTGAGCCTATCAAGTAGGCTAAAAAAATAAAAATAATGACAGTGGCAGTCATAAATTGCTGTTTTTCCTTGTCTGCTTTTGCGCTATTATCGCCGCTCTTTTTACTGCTTACCGATAATACGCTTAATTATTGGGCGGCGGTAGCCCTAAACGGGCAAAAAAATCAACCATATCAGGAATGCAAATGGATCGCGTATTTATTAACTCACTTGAAGTCTTATCAACCATTGGGGTTTATGAATGGGAAAAAACCATTAAGCAGAAGCTGGTATTTGACCTGGTTTTAGCCTTTGATAATCGCCCTGCTGCCGCCAATGATGACATTAATTTAGCGTTAGATTACGCAGTGCTGTCACAGCGAGTGGTTGAATATGCGCAAAGCAATGTGTTTGAACTACTTGAAACCATGGCCGAGCGTGTCGCTGCGCTGATTTTAGATGAATTTAATGTGCCAGGCTTGCAGCTTACCTTGAGCAAGCCAGGCGCTGTTGCGATGGCGGCTAACGTGGGCGTGCAGATTACCCGCGGTGATTTTTATGGCTCGTCTGCGCAAGGCAACCAAGGGTAATGGCACAGATTTATATCAGTGTTGGCTCCAATATTGAACGAGAGCGTTATATTCAAGCGGGCATCGATGCCATGGCGGCTTTATTTGGCCCGTTAACACTTTCTTCTGTATTTGAAAGTGAAGCCGTCGGTTTTAACGGCACTGCTTTTTATAATTTAGTGGTGGGCGCGCAAACAGAGCTCAGCCCTCAACAAGTGGCTTTACACCTAAAAGCCATTGAGGTGGACAATGGCCGAAAGCCTAATTCACGCAAATTCTCGCCGCGAACTTTAGATCTTGATCTGCTGCTTTATGATGATTTGATCACCGATGACGGCGTGCAGCTGCCGCGAGACGAAATTCCCCACAACGCCTTTGTTTTATGGCCTTTGGCCGAGTTAGCGCCAGAGCTGATTCATCCAGTATTAGGCCAAAGTTACGCATCTCTTTGGCAAGCTTATGATAAATCGTCACAATCTTTGTGCAAAATCCCTTTCATTTGGAATACTTCGTTAAGGAATAACTAGCATGACTCTGCTTGAAATTATCGTTCTGGCAATCGTTCAGGGCTTAACTGAATTTTTACCTATCTCTAGCTCTGCGCATTTAATCTTACCTTCGCAAATTTTAGGTTGGCAAGACCAAGGTTTAGCCTTTGATGTGGCGGTGCACGTTGGCACCTTGATTGCGGTTGTACAATACTTTCGCCGTGAAGTGAGCACCATGGCGGTGGCTTGGACCGGCTCTGTGTTGAAAAAACAGCATAACCAAGACAGTAAATTAGCTTGGTGGATTATTTTGGGGACGATCCCAGCGGGGTTATTTGGTTTACTTGGTAAAGATTTTATTGAAACCTATTTACGCAGCGGTTATGTCATCGCCACTACGACCATCGTATTTGGTTTGTTACTGTGGTTTGCCGATCGCATTGCCAAGCAGCAAGTAACAGAATATCAGTTGGGTTGGAAAACAGTGTTGATTATTGGCTTAGCGCAAGCGATGGCGCTTATTCCGGGGACTTCTCGCTCTGGTGTCACTATGACGGCTGGGCTGTTTTTAGGCATGACACGCCAAGCAGCTGCGCGTTTTTCTTTCTTGCTCTCTATCCCTCTGATTTTTTTAGCTGGCAGTTATTTAACCTTTAAGCTAGCTGCATCGGGTGAAGCGGTTGATTGGTTCTCGATGACGGTGGGGGCGGTGTTAGCTTACTTCAGTGCGCTGATTTGTATCACTTTCTTTTTGAAGGTTATTGAGCGCATGGGCATGATGCCATTTGTGATTTACCGCTTATGCTTAGGCGTAGCGCTGTTTGTGGTGTTGTCTTAATACTATTTGGGCGCTAGTCCAAGCTGACTAGCGCATTTTGGCAATGGTTCCTTGAGTTGAGCTTTGTTGTTGAGATTGACGCCAATTAGAGCTCATTCTGCTGGTTTTGAGTGATAAAGCTATTCAACGTTTGAATTCGCTCTTTAGCTAATTGCTGTTTAATTTCTAAGCCTTTAAATCCCGCCGCCACAATCGGCTTTACATCCACTTGTTGAGCGGCTTGATAGGCTTGAAACAAGTAATCTGCTTCGGCATAGGGTTTGTCTTCAAAGCCTAATCTTCCGGTTAAATCTGCTTTACAGGTAAGCAGCAGTTGCTCAAATCGTTGTGGCTTTCGCCACGCGTCAGCTTGATCTAATAGCTCGAGTATTTGCTCAGCAGTTAAGGCAAACGCGCGGTGTACGGTGCCGTGCACTTGGCTCATGATTAACGCTAAATCACGACAGTCATTGGGCACTTTGCAGCGCTGACACATGGCTTTAATCACCGCTAATCCCTTAATGCCATGATGCTTATGACTGGGCCATAAGTCAGGGTCGGTTAAGGCTTTGCCAAAGTCGTGGCATAGGGCGCTAAAGCGCACTTCTAAATCTGGAGAGAGCAGTGCCGCTTGTTCTATCACCATTAACGTGTGTACCCCGGTATCTATTTCTGGGTGCCATTTTTTCGGGCCAGGCACGCCGAATAAATTATTAAGCTCTGGCAGTAAGATTGGCAGGGCTTGGCAATCTTTTAAAACCTGAAAAAACACTTGCGGAGAGTCGCTAAGCAAGGCACCAGACATTTCTTGCCAGACGCGCTCTGGGGTGAGGTGCTCCAACTCACCGTTAAGGCTTAGTTGCGTCATGAGGGCTAAGGTTTCGGCTGCAATGGTAAAGCCTAGCTTATGATAACGGGCGGCAAAGCGAGCGACACGCAGCACTCGCAGGGGGTCTTCGCTAAAAGCAGGAGAAATATGGCGTAAGACTTTATCGTTAAGATCCCTTTGGCCATTGTAGGGATCATGAATTTGGCCATTTTCATCTTGCGCCATGGCATTGATGGTTAAATCGCGGCGCAGTAAGTCTTGCTCTAAAGTCACGTCTTGCGCGAAGTAGCAGGCAAAACCTGTGTAACCCGCGCCCGTTTTACGTTCAGTGCGGGCAAGGGCATATTCTTGCTTGGTTTTTGGATGTAGGAATACTGGAAAGTCTTTACCTACTTGCTGATAACCAGATGCGATCATTTGTTCTGGGGTTGCACCAACCACCACGTAATCTCGGTCTTTTACTTTTAAGTTCAAAAGGCTATCGCGAACCGCGCCGCCAACAAGATATATTTGCACAAGCCATCCTCATTGCTCAAGTTCTCTGATTATACCCAATCAACCTGAAGATGCTTGGTTTCAGTAAGATTTTACACGCGTTTAGGCAAGGCATTGATTGCAGGTAATGCCTTCCCCCTTATCAAAATCAATAACACAGCATAAACGCGTGTAAAACTTATCCATTGGGAGCCCGTCGTGTTTCCCTGATTTAAAATCCAGCGTGTTGTTACGCTCATTTAACAGGCGCCTACATTCCTGTATGAGGGAGCCTAATATTGAAAACACGGCAGTGCTCTGAAACATGCATCCTCAAGTTGATTGGGTATGTACCCAATTGTGCTCAGGTATTAGTACATGTCTTACAGTTGCTAGATTAGCTTGGCGTATTCAAATGGGTGTTTGTTACTGCAAAGATAATTTTTCCATTTTTCGACTGCAAGCTCGAGGAGAAGTCGGAAAAGATATGCGCCTCTGCGCAAAACTGAAATTCTCTGCCTGCTTCGTTTTGGTAAAATCGCCCGCTCTGCTATAGTGGGCGTCCACTGGATGGATGCAGCTAGACTATGTACACAGAGTTTTTTGGATTAAGAGAAAGTCCCTTTTCAATCGCCCCTGACCCAGATTATCTTTATTTGAGTGATCGGCATAAAGAAGCGTTAGCGCATTTAATGTATGGATTAAATGGCGGCGGTGGTGGGTTTATCTTGTTAACGGGTGAAGTTGGCACTGGTAAAACAACAGTTTGTCGCTCTTTGTTGCAAGAGCTACCGGATCGCACTGAGCTGGCGTTTATACTCAACCCTGCGTTAACAGAGCTTGAGCTGTTGGCGACTATTTGTGATGAGTTTTCGATTGAATACGACCACAACGCGCCAAGTTTAAAGCATTTATTTGATGTGATTGCGGCCTTCTTACTCAGCAATCACCAACAGAACATGAATTCTGTTCTACTGATTGACGAGGCTCAGTTACTTAACCCCAATGTATTAGAGCAGCTTAGGTTGCTAACTAACCTCGAAACTGACCGCAAAAAACTATTACAAATTATTTTGATCGGTCAGCCCGAGCTGCAACAGCTGCTGAAAAAAGACGAATTGCGCCAATTAGCGCAGCGGATCACCGCGCGTTATCATTTATTGCCGTTGAATATGATCGAAGTGTGTAATTACATCCGTCATCGCTTGCAAGTGGCGGGTTGTCAGTTACCCATCTTTAGTAAATCCAGCCTCAAAGAAATTCATCGTCAAAGTGGCGGTGTACCAAGGCTGATCAATTTAATTTGTGACCGGGCATTGTTAGCCGCTTTTGCTAATAGTGATCATACTATTACGCCACTATTGATTAAGTCGGTTGCTAATGAAGTGCGTGGCGATGGCGCGGTAGAAAGCTTGAACGCTCGGCCATTTATTTATGGTGCCATTGCGCTGTCGGCTGTTTTACTGGGCGTATTAACGCTGCCTTACATGTCTGGCCCTGCCAATGTCAGTGAGGATGAGTTATTAGCTGTGGTGACGGGCGAGATAAGCCCTGCACCAGAGCTAATCGAAAATGTTGATGATGTGGTGGCTCAAGCGCTAGCGCAAGGGCAATTGAATGCGCAAGAGACTGAGCAAGAGGAAGAACAAGAAACCGAGCTTGATGGTGACGCAGAGCCAACCCAAATAGTGGCAACCGTTAATAATACCATTAGCATGGCGTCTGAAACGGTTGCGTCAAAGAAACCGGCTAAAGCAGGCGTTGATCAAACGCCAAATGACTTAAAAATTCAGCGCCGATTAGAAAAAGTGGTGGTGGATAGTCGCGAGCCCGAGGCCGCGATGCAGAACCTGTATAAAGTGTGGGGTTACGAAGTACCATTACAGCAGGCTACCTGTGAGCGCGCGCGAGCGGCTGGCTTACATTGCTTAAACAGTAACGGCAGTATTCGTACCTTAAAAGAGATGAACCATCCCGCAGTGGTTAAGATGTATGATAAACGTAACGACGTCTATTTTGCCACCTTGATTGCGCGAGATGAAAAAGGCTTTGAATTATTGATAAACACGCGCCGAGTTAAGGTGAGTGAGTCGTGGTTTAACGCCCATTGGAGTGGGGCTTACACCTTGTTCTGGCAAGCGCCGACAGGTTACGAAAAAGCCATTGGCTTTGGCGCCCGAGGGGCTGCGGTGCAATGGTTAGATGATAGTTTAGCAAGTGTGCTAGGCCATTCAATGCGTAATGCTCGTGAGTTTGATTATGAACTACAAGATAGAGTGATGCGGTTTCAAGATCAACATCACCTTGAAGCGGATGGAATAGCAGGAGTGCAAACTATTCTTAGGTTGAACTTAGCGGTGAATAATACAATGCCGAAACTTAAGGTCGAGGGATGAGATGTCAACTATTCTCAATGCGCTAAAAAAATCTGAAGAGTTGCGCAATACTAAAATTCCAACGCAATCTCTTGCCAGTAATCATTATCAATATCCGGTAGCTGAAGAGACGCAGGCGCCTGTTTGGCCATATGTCGCGATTGCAGTGTTAAGTACTAGCTTAGTATGTGGTGGTCTTTTTTGGTATCTAAGTCCATCAACACCGGTTTCAACGACTGCTGTAGAAGATTTTACTGTGGTACAAGGGGCGAATGCCCCGTCAACGGCAACGCTTAAAAGCAAGCCTGCTTCGATTGATGAAATGGTCACTAGCACTGCTGTGGTAGAGCAAAGCGCACCTATATTAGAAACAGTGCAAGTGTTGCAAGAACAAGAAACGGTTGTCGCGCAAAAAGCGCAAAGTGATATTGAGTTTCTGCCGGCAAAAGAATTCAAAACAGTTCCGTTGCCAGTTCATGTAACGAGCCAAAAATCGCAAGCTCCGGTTGCAAAAGTAAAACCACAAACAAATAATCAAGTGGCAGACGATCCTTTAGCCGATTTAGACCTATCTAACACTTCGCCTGAGCTTGCAGCAAAAATTCGTTTAGCATTAGGCAATGAACCCGAGGCACAAGAACAACCCGTTGAGTCCAGTGACAGCATGGATTATTCAGACGTGCCAGATAACCTTGCTGAAAAATTTAAACGGGCGCTTGCTGCAGACACGCCGTTGCCTGTTGAGCAGCCAAAACCGCCAGCATCAGCTATTCCTATTGGTAACTTACCGAAAGACATTCAAGCTAAAATTCCAACATTTGCTTACAATTCTCATGTTTATTCAAGTTTAGTTGAGAAGCGTTCGGTGAGATTTAATGGCACGGAATTTAAGGAAGGGGACAGTGTATTTACGCCAGATCTTACCTTACTAGAAATTCGCCCTGATGATGTGATTATGCGCTACGACAATCAAAGCTTCAGTATTGTCTCAATGCAAGATTGGAAAGGGTATTAGGCGGGAGCTTAGCGTTTCGTTAGTGGGTTTTTTTAATCATACTAAAAACTAAAAACTAAAAACTAAAAAGCGGCTTAGATAGCCGCTTTTTTTTGCATGTAATCAGGTCCAGTGTGGATCTTTCTTTCTTCTACGTGGTAAGAAAGGAATGATTAAACCGAGAAAAATCCCCGCCCCTAATACAGCGCCACCACGAATAAGCCACTGCATTTGTACGTCTTCGCTTTGATTATTTAAACGAGTTTGCAAGGTTTCATTACTCAGCTTCAAGCTGTCTATTTCTTGGGTGAGTAGGTCTTTTTCGGCAATTAAGTTAGTAATTTGCACACCTTGCTCTTCAATAGTGTGTGCTTTATCAAGTAGCACTTGATTATTGCTTTGCTCAATTTCAGCTAATACTTGTTTGGTCTCTTCCAACTCTTGCTGAATTAGTGGCAGTTGAGTTAAGGCGGGTGGGGTTTCACTGATGTAATTGGTATCAACCCAACCGATCCTGCCCCGATCATCTTCGATTTGAGCAAAACCCGCTTCTTTGTCCCATTGTTTTACATCAACAGGGGTACCCGCATTAACGCTACCCATAATACGAAATTGAGTGCTAGGGCCGGAATGAATATAAATAAAAAGATTGTCATCGATGTAGCGTACGGCAGCTTGCGCTGGCGCTATACTAGACAAAGAAAAAATGCTTAACAAAGTGATAATAAATTTCACGTATTGGCTCTCACCGTTGCAAAAGAAGTAGATAATAAGTTTAAGAATTTAAGCCATGATAACAAGTCGAAAGAATGGAAACTGGCTATTTATTCTCATTGTTTATACTTTTTTTGGGATAAACAAAAAAGCGCCCGTAGGCGCTTTAACTATATTCAATACGGTTAGGCGATAAACATACCACGTAACATGTAAAAGAACATAATAGATAGGAAGGCTCCAATTGGCAGGGTAATGACCCAAGACACCACAATACTGCGAACCACACCAAGGTTTAGTGCCGCAATACCACGAGCCATACCAACGCCCAATACCGCACCAACTAATGTTTGCGTCGTTGAAATTGGTAAGCCAGTACCTGAAGCAATCACCACTGTAGTGGCTGCGGCTAATTCTGCAGCAAAACCACGACTTGGTGTTAAATGGGTAATGCCGTTACCAATCGTTGCAATAACGCGCTTACCAAAAATGGCCAAGCCTAATACGATACCAATACCACCAAGAGGTAAGATCCACCACGCTAATGGTGCCTTGCTTGCTATTTCGCCATTGTTGCCAACAATGCTAACCACAGCGGCTAACGGACCAATTGCATTGGCTACATCGTTTGAGCCGTGGGCAAATGCCATCGCACAAGCGGTAATAACCATCAAAATAGCAAATACTTTTTCTACGTTGGTGTAGTGCATTTTTTTATCGGCTTTGGGGTCAATATTAATGCGGCTAATAAAGTATTTACCGACTAAAGCAACGATAACACCGACAATAATTGCAAGGCCGTAGGCTTCCAAAGTTTCAAAATGAAGACCAACATGCTTCAAGCCTTTTTTGATGGTCACAAGTGACATCATAAAGCCTGCTAAGAACATGTATAAAGGTACATAGCGTTTGGCATTGCGTAGTGGGTCGTCGGTGTTAAAAATGAGCCTTTGCGCACTCATAAAAATAGCATAAGCGATTAAGCCTGCTATCAAGGGCGTTACAATCCAGCTACCAACAATGCCACCAACTTTACCCCACGACACGATGTCGGGGCTAACCCCCACTGCTGCGAAACCAACTATGGCACCGATAATAGAGTGGGTAGTTGAAACTGGCCAACCACAGTAAGAGGCGATAAGTAGCCACAAACCTGCGGCTAAAAGCGCCGATATCATACCAAACACCAATAAATCAGGGTGCTCAACAAACGCCGCCGAATCGATAATGCCTTTACGAATGGTCGACGTTACCTCGCCACCCGCTAAATAAGCGCCAGCAAACTCGAAAATCATCGCAATGATGACCGCTTGTTTGATGGTTAGTGCTTTGGACCCGACAGAGGTGCCCATGGCGTTTGCCACGTCGTTGGCACCAATACCCCAAGCCATAAAAAAGCCAAAAATGGCCGCTAGTACGACCAGTGTTGTGCCGTAAGTGCTTATTATTTCCATAATATTACTACTCTTTGAAAACTTATGAACGAGCTAGCATTAGCTCTAAGCGCGCACCAACACGCTCCGCTTGATCGGCAAGATCACCCACCCATTCTAAAATCTGATACAAAAACATCATATCAATAGGGTTGTATTGGGCTTCTACTTGTTGAAAATGACGGCGTAACTTAACTTGTAGGCGATCCGTATCGTCTTCGATTTCATCTAAACGGTGGATCATTTCTTCAACGAGTTCTACTTCACGGCCTTTAAAGCCTGTTTCAAGTAACTCATCTAACTCATTGATGGCTTTTTTGGCTTGATTAGTTGCATCGATACAACGCTTCACATAAGCCATAAAGTCCACCTGCGTATCAGCTGGTAGCGTCAGCTGCCTGCCTAATATGCGACCAGAAATATCTTTTGCTTTATTGGCAATTTTGTCTTGTTGGGTGAGTAACTCCAACATGTCGGTGCGTTCAACCGGCATAAAAATTCCACGAGGAAGTTTCAGACGAATCTCTCGTTTGAGGTCATCGGCTTGTTTTTCCGCTTGTGAAATTTCAGCTCGTCGTCGCTCTGCTTCTTCCCAGTCATTAACGTTAACCGCTTCAAAAAAAGGAATGAGAAGTTTACAACAGTGATGAACTTTGTTGATATGCTCTTGTAGAGGCTTGATTGGGGACTTTGCAAATAGTCCTAGTATTGTATTTACTGGCATAGCCAATTACCTGTTCTCGGTGAAAAAACACACGATGGATAGATTGGAGCGCATGTTAACGTAAGTTGGCTGGCATGAAAACAGCTAAACCACGTAAATACCCGTTAAAGTCAATTTTTGTATAGAATCATAATTAGTTCATTGGCGTTCAATTAAAGTGAAACACTTATAAATCATATGGATACTGAAGTTGAAATAAAGTTTTTTGTCTCTCGTAAAGCTGGCGAAAAACTACCGGAGTTGCTGAAAAACTACCAAATTTGTACTCAAAATGAGCATGATTTACAAAACGTTTATTTTGATACCAGTGAACGTTTGTTAAAAAAACGTGGAATTGGTTTAAGAGTGCGCAGTCACGATGGTAAAAATGAGCAAACCATAAAGTTGCAAGGCTCAGTGGTTGGAGGGCTGCATCAGCGACCAGAATACAATGAACCTATTGCTGGTATTCAGCCTGAATTGGCGAGATTCAAAGGGGACATTTGGCCAGAAGATTTATCCCTTAGTGATATACAACAAGCATTGATCCCTATTTTTAGTAATGACTTTACACGGCAAACTTGGGTGGTTGATATTAATGGTGAAGGACTCGTTGAAGTTGCTTTTGACCTAGGTGAAATTCACAGTAAAGGGCAAACGGAAAGAATTTGTGAAATCGAATTAGAGTTGCTGAAAGGTCATGAAGGTCTGTTGTTTCAACTTGGGCAGGATATTGCAACCTTACCCGGCGCCAGATTAGTCAATGTAAGCAAAGCGCAGCGTGGCTTTGCGCTCGCCAGTGGCGATATCCCTCCACCAGTCGCGTTATCTTTTGCCCCGATAGCGTCTACGAGCACTGTTTTTACGGGCTTACAGCAAGTTTTTAGTTTTGCTTTGCAGTATTGGCAATATCACGAGCACCTTTATCTTCAACATCAAATGCCTGCATTATCCAATATGCGCGATGGGGTTCATTTAATGCATCAAGGCTTGCTGTTATTTTCGCCATATTTACCGAAAGCGCTGCGCGTAACTTGGTTGGCTGATTTAAATTGGTTGAGTAGTAAGCTTAAGTGTATTGATCGTTATTACGCCTTATCGAACCTAACGGCTGATAAGGGTAGTTATATTAAGAAGTTAGAAAAAATTAAGCCGTTGCGCCAGCAGTTGAAGGCGGAATTAAAATCGTTACCGCATTACAAGCAAATGAAGCGACTGTTTACCAGTGAGCGTTATTGCAAATTAGTACTGAATATCTCGGCATGGTTAGTTGGTTTATCAAAAATGACGCCCCCAGCAGAGCATCCCACGATGGCTGAATTTGCTAAGCAAGCGTTAGATAATAGTTGGCAGGAATTACAAAGCTCACCTTTGGTACAAGCATCAGAGCTTAGTAGTTCTCAATATATCGCTCTACAAGGGTTATTAAGTCGAAATTTAATGGTTGGCTTGTGTTTGGGGGGCGATTCTGAGCCACAAAGACGAGATGATTTTCGTTTTCCTTGGCTTGATATTTTACAGGGCATGGAAGAGCTTAAATCCCTTAAACCTATTTATGACTACCTCGAAACAGAACAAGATGAAGAAGCACAAGAAAAGATCCTAAAATGGCTTAAGCGAAAAGAGGGATCTTTGTTGCTGGCCATGGAGCAATCTCGTCAACAAGCACTTATTCATCCTATCTATTGGTAATCGTTAATCTGGCTTTTTACTTGAGCCAGTCGTTTGTTGTTGCTGAAGTTTGGCTACTTCTTCCCTTAGCTGCTGAATTTCATGCAACAAGTGATAGTTATGAACTTCATTTTCATACTTGTTAGTTGGCGCAAGAAATGATGCCATTAAGCCTGTTACTGCTGCGAATGTTCCCACCCCACAGACGATAAGTCCCATGGCGACTGTTCTACCCCATTCTGTTACTGGGTAATGGTCGCCATACCCCACTGTTGATACTGTTACCACTGTCCACCAAAATGCATCCCCAGCGGTTTTAATGTTGCCATCTGGCGCAGTTGATTCGAGCATTAATATAGTGGTTGAGCCTGCGACCAGTAGGATCACGAGTAATAAAATAACTGAGGCGATGGTCGTCTCTTGATAATGGCTCTTTAGGTGGTGTAATAAGTTGGGCTTATGTTGCAGCAAGCGAGCTATACGTACAATTTGCAGTAAGCGGGCATAGCGTAAGTGTTCTGTCATCGGGATTGACGCTAAAAAGTCAATCCAGTGTATTTTTAGATATTGTTTTTTGTCATCGGCTTTTAAAAAACCATAGCTTAAATGTGCCAGTAGTACATAGCAGATACTATTATCTAAATTATAAAATAGAGTTGATGTTTCCTGGTCTAGGTCAAAGGTCATTCGCAGCAGCACTAAGGTAATAGTGACTAAAGATAAAATCATCATGGCGATGTCTAAGGGGCCGACTGATTTTGTTTTCGTGGGGCTCGAATTCATCTTTTTTTTAACCTAGTTCTAAAGTATGGATATTCTTGGTCGATTAGTTTACAGACTTCAAGTAGTTTGGAGTCATTGGACTAGTTAAATTAACGCATAAATTGACAATATAATAATATTTTATTCTATTTCTCGTATTCGAGGTTCCCTATGACTGCTTTTCGATTAAATTGGTTAGAGCAAGTATTTGCTAATGTAAAGCTGATGCCAAAAATGGTGTTGCTAATGGTGTTTAGCACCTTGCTTTTAACGGGCAAGTTGTTTTTCGACGCCAGCCAGCTTCGCTCTGAGGTGCTACTGCAAAGCCAAAGTGAGCTGCAACAAAAACTTGCAGTAGCTGATGGTGTGCTAAAGGGGGCATTTGAAGCCCAAGCCCAATTAGGTGGAGAAGAGAAGGCCAAGCAATACGCCTTGGATACCTTAAATAAAATGCGTTGGGGTAATAATGGCCATTATTGGGTGATATCTGCTCAAGGCAGCTCTGCCGGGGTGGCATTACTCTATCCTGACCAAGTGAGTATGGTCGGGAAAAAACTTGCCAGTGTATTCGATGCCGCTAGTCCGGGAAATGTGCAAACTCAGTTAAGTTTGTCATCCGGTGAAAGTGAAGGTGGGTTTAGCGCGATTAAGCAAGGTAACGAGCTTGAAGTCTATACTCGTGGGTTTAAGCCTTGGGGGTGGAGCATTGCCGCTGCTGTTAACCATGAGCAAGTTGATAGCATTTACTATGGCGCGATCAAGCGTGGTTTATTACAAACTTTAATTATGGTGGTGGTATTTGTCTTCATTTTGGTTTGGGCTGCCAACACCATGTCGAAACAGGTAACGCATTTGGTTTCTGGCATTAATAGAATGTCGAATAAAGATTTACGTGAAAATATCACCCTGAATAGTAAAGATGAGTTTGGCGAAATTGCGGCCGCGGTGCGCTTAACTGCCAGTAATTGGAAAGCTCTTCTGTCCGAACAGCAATTGACCTCCGATCAACTAAACGATGTATCAGAGCAATTGTCCATCTGTATGGAAGCGGTACAAGACTCGATAGAAGAAGAGTTTGGTCAAATTGATGAGTTAGCTTCAGCCATGAGTCAAATGGCCGCGACAGTAAAAGAAGTGGCAAATAATGCTAGCATTGCTTCATCAGCAACCACAGATGCTAATAAGGTAGCCCTTGATGGTAATCGTTATGTTGAAGCCACTATCGGCATTATTAGTTCGTTATCAAGTAATATTGATGCCTCTTCAACTGCGGTAAATGAAGTAGAAGGTAAAGTGGGGAGTATTGGCACTGTGGTCGACACCATTCGTGGCATTTCCGAACAAACAAACCTGTTGGCTTTAAATGCGGCTATTGAAGCGGCGCGAGCCGGTGAGCAAGGGCGTGGTTTTGCGGTGGTAGCCGACGAAGTACGTAACTTGGCGCAGCGCACCCAAGATGCGACGGTAGAAATTCAGCGTATGATCGAGCAATTACAAACCAGTGCTGGTCAGGCGGTTGGCTTAATGAAAACCAGTGTTGATGAGGCACAGCGCAGTGTTGAGCAAGTTAGCCAAGCGGGGGAGAAAATTGACTTCATTGCTGAACAGGTTCATAGCATTGCCGATCTAAATAGCCAAATTGCCACGGCTTCTGAACAGCAGTCTGGTGTTGCTATTGAAATGAATGAAAATCTAAGCCAAGTGAAAGAATTAGTTGAAGGTTCGGTTACTGTATTAAAAGAGCTTAATGAAGTGGCAGACATTATTGCTGCTCATGCACAAACAATGGATGCGACGATTAAGACGTTTAAAGTATAAGCTCAATCACGTTGTGATTTTTGTTATTAAAGCTCCTTCGGGAGCTTTTTATTTGTCATGAAAAACATGGAGCTGAGCGCTATTTACGAACAAAAATTGACATCATTCAGCTGCCGCGATAATGTGCGCGCTCTATTGGATGTTGTGTGAACAGCACAGCGCCGATGAGTCTTTATTTTTAAGTCTTCATCGGTTTGGGAAGATGGTGCCTGAGTTGATTATGACTCACAATGCCAACACTGCCCCCGCAACGGTAGTTCAGTTAACAAAGTGTCTAAGGCCACTGTTTTGTTTTTGCTCAATGCTAAAACTAGATGGGAAGGCGACATTTTGAGGTGACATACAAGTCACTGCTGATAAGTCCGGATACCAAACCAATAGATTAACTAGGTGTTGCGGAGGGCTTCACCGGACGGTATCCAAATGGTAATGATAGTGAGCTTAAATAGGCTTACTGCGTTTGTTTTATCGTTTCCTCCACAACTCCGCCTGCAAACAATGTTCAGACGGAGAATCAAAATGTTTACCAGTAAAAGCTTTAAGGCTAAACAGAAAGGACGTTGGCTAAGTCTGTCTTTATTAACTCTGGCTACGAGTTATTCCATTTCGGCTCACGCCCATTTTCAAATGCTTTACACCCCAGATTTGCTGCGTGATAAAGGTGGTGATATCACCTTTAAAATGCCGTTTACACACCCTGCTGAAAGTGGTCATGTGATGGCCGTTGATGCGCCCCAGTCTTTTTATGTGGTTAAAAAAGGTAAGAAAACCGACCTAACCAAGCAAGTTAAGCCGATCCAATGGAGCAGTGCTGTTGATACGGGTCTAGCCTATGAAGCCAGCGCGACTTTACGCGGTCTTGGTGATTATGTATTCGTATTAACGCCATCGCCGTATTTTGAAAAAGAAGAAAATCTTTATATTCAGCAGATCAGTAAAACCATAGTCAATGTAGGCAGTTTACCTACTGATTGGTCGAACGAACTGGGTTTACCTGCAGAAATTGTGCCCCTTACTAAGCCTTATGCCATCTATGAAGGCGGTACGTTCACCGGTGTGGTGAAAGCCAATGGCCAGTCGGTGCCATTTGCCGAAATCGAAGTCGAGTTCTTAAACTATCAACCCGATATGGGCGCGAATAAATTTGCCGAGCAAGCGACATTTACGCCACCAGCCGATGCTTTTACCACTATTAGTCTATTTGCTGACGCCAACGGCACTTTTACCTTTGGTATTCCAAAAGCAGGGCAATGGGGCTTCGCAGCTTTGGGGGTGGGCCCAGAAAAAACCTATCAAGGTAAAGAGCTCTCGCAAGATGCTGTGATCTGGGTGCAAGCGCACGCGATAAAATAGGTTCGTTAGGGCTAAGAAAGCCAGCGTTCTTAATTTTAGAATGATGCATGAGTGATAGAAAATGGATTGTTTCGTAGCAAAATATCTTGTTCATGGATGAAAAAGCTAAGCATACAAGGATGTACTTGCTGCGGTTTTGCGAAGAAATAGCCCCTTTTCTATGTCTACATGCAGGCAAAGGAAAAATATGCACATAGTTGATGGCGCGCTCTCAATACCCGTTTTAGCTCTGGGGGGCGTGTTAACCGCCATTGGCGTAGGCATTGGGTTAAAACGTATGGACTACGATAACTTGCCACAAGTGGGCATGTTGTCGGCGGTATTTTTTATCGCTTCTTACATCCATTTGCCCTTAGGGTTTACCAGTGTTCACCTGATCATGAATGGCTTAATTGGCATTGTTTTAGGCTGGGCGGCGTTTCCAGCTTTGTTTGTCGCGCTTATTTTACAAGCGGTATTTTTTGGCTTTGGTGGCGTGCTAGTACTGGGGGTTAACACTTTCAATATAGCGATTCCCGGTCTCATTATGTATGCCATTTGCTATTGGGGGATACGCTCTGGTAGCAGTAATCGAGCGGCTATTTGGGGCGCGATAGGTGGCGCTGGCGCCGTGGCTATTACCAGCTTGCTGGTGGCGGGCGCTTTGGCTCTTTCTGGCGATGCCTTTATTTTAGTGGCAAAGGCCACCTTACCAGCCCATGTTCCTGTGATGTTAATTGAAGGTTTTGTTTCTGGTGCTGCGGTGTATTTATTACATAAAGTTAAACCTGAATTATTGGGTGTTAAAGCGCAACCAAGGTTGCAGGAGGTAAGATGAAGCTATTCATTGCAATCTTATTGGCTGGTTTTATTACGTCAGTACATGCTCATAAAGTGGTGGGTGGCGTTTATGCCATTGGTAGCTTAATCGAAGGCGAAGCGGGTTTTTCCAATGGTGATATGGCTCATGAAGGCACGGTGGTTACTATCACTGATGCGCAAAGCCATCCCCTTGGCAGCACTATAATTGACGATCAAGGTATATTTCAGTTTCAGGCTACGCAGCAGCAAGACCACCATTTTCATATTGAGCTAGGCGCTGGACATGTTTTAAATTTAACGCTGCCCGCCAATGAATTACCTGATGGTCTAGGGCTAACTCAGATAGCGCCACAAACTTCGGCATTGAGTGACACCAGAGCAGAAAAACGTCCCAGTTTTGAACAAAACCCTCACGTTATTGCCAATCTGGTTGAACGTGCAGTCGCCAAGCAAGTTACTCCGTTGCGCAAAGAAATCGCCGCCCTGCAAGCGCAGCGTGGTCTCACCGATATATTAGGCGGTTTAGGCTACATCTTAGGTTTAGTTGGGCTGGGCATGTATTTTCGTTATCGCCAGTCGGCCAAAGTATGAGCCAATTATTGGATCACAGCGCCACCTCATGGCGCGGGCAAAGTTTATCGCACCAAGACTCGGTAGTGGACTTACTCGATCCTAGCTTACGGGTGTTAGCTGCCTTCGGGTTTGCTTTTGTGTTGGTATTGAGCCAAGTGTTTTTGCCGTTGATTACCGGCCTAGGTGTGGCTTTATTGGTCGCGATGTTAGCTAGACTCGATTTACGACGTACCTTTAAGCGCATGCTGGCGATGGATCTCTTTATGATCTGTTTGATCTTCTTATTGCCTTTTACCACGCCGGGTACGCCAATTTGGCAAGGTTTTGGCCTTAGCGCCAGTTGGCAAGGACTAGAGCATGGGCTGATGATAGCGCTCAAAGCCAATGGCGTGATGCTAATGTTGCTAGCCTTGGTCGGGACCCTAAGCCCAGTGGTGTTGGCGCAAAGTCTTGCCAAATTAAAAGTGCCGGAAAAGTTAGTGCATTTAATGTTATTTACCTTGCGTTATCTCGATGTGATCAATCAAGAATACGCGCGAATGCGCCTTGCGATGCGGGCGCGGGCGTTTGTTATGGGTTGTAATTGCCACACTTGGCGCACCATAGGTTACTTAATCGGCATGTTATTAATTCATTCATTGGAGCGCTCCGAGCGTATTTTTAATGCCATGAAATGCCGAGGCTATCAAGGCAAGTTATACCTGCATCATGAGATGCAATGGCAACGCAGGGATCGCCTGTTTGTTGGTTTAGCTCTGTTCAGTCTCACCATCTTGATTGGGATGAATTTTATATGGAAATAAATAACGTACCATTACTGGCTTTGGATAAGGTGAGCTTTGCTTACCCAAGGCGTCCAGCGGTGTTAGACCAGGTTAATTTTTCGCTCTATCAAGGCGAACGGGTGGCGTTGATGGGTGATAATGGGGCAGGTAAAACCACGCTATTACATTTATTAGTGGGTTTGAAAAAGCCACTAGTAGGCCAGGTTATTGCATTTGGCACGGCGCGCGATAGCGAAAAATCCTTTGTTGATGTACGTGCTCAAGCAGGGTTTTTATTTCAAGATCCTGACGATCAATTATTTTGCCCCACGGTATTAGAAGATGTGATGTTTGGTCCGTTAAATCTGGGGTTTAGCCGCATTGAAGCTAAGCTGCGCGCCGAGCAAGTGCTGCATCAATTAGGCTTAGAACATTTTGCCTGTCGTATTACTCACCAGCTTTCTGGCGGCGAAAAACGCATGATTAGTCTAGCCAGTGTATTGGCTATGACGCCCAAGGTGTTGTTACTCGATGAGCCAACTAACGCCTTAGATACAGCGGCGCGTCAGCGCTTAATCGACACCTTAAAAGGCTTGCCGCAGGCGATGTTGATTGTGTCTCATGATCACGACTTTTTGGCGCAAATCAGCACCCGCAGTGTGGTGTTAACTAGCGGTAAATTAAGTGATAGTGATTACAAAAGCGCTACAGAGTTAACGGAAAAGACGGAAAAGGTGGCTTAAATGACGCAACTTACCTTGTCTCAATTTCCTTTTTGCGCCGTACAAGGTCAATCCGAATTTAAGTTGGCGTTGATTTTAGCTGCTATTAATCCTGCCATCGGTGGTGTGTTAGTGGCGGGGCCAAGGGGCTGTGCCAAATCCACTCTTGCCCGGGCACTGGTGGGGGTGTTGCCTGCACCGCAGCAACAGGTTATTCCTTTTGTTAATTTACCCCTCGGTGCCAGTGAGGAAATGCTGATTGGTAGTTTAGATCTGCAGCAGGTAATAAATAAACGTGAAGTAGTGCTAAAGCCGGGGCTTCTACATAAAGCCAACGGCGGTATTCTATATTGTGATGAAGTGAATTTATTGCCCGACAGCTTAGTCGACCAATTATTGGATGTGGCGGCCAGTGGCGTGAACCACATTGAACGCGATGGTATTAGCCAAAGTCACGCAGCGCGTTTTACTTTAATTGGCACCATGAATCCGGAAGAAGGGGAATTACGCCCTCAGCTGCAAGACCGCTTTGGTTTAATGGTGAGTCTTGATAATCAATTTACCCTTGAGCAGCGCATTGCCATTGTCGCCGCGCGTGAAGCCTTTGAAGCTGATCCCGACAGCTTTATTGTTCAATACCAAAGCCAACAACAGACTCTTAAGCAGCAAATTCAATCGGCCCAGCAAATCTTAGCCGATGTGCGCTGCGATCAAAAAGCACGTATTTGTATCGCTCAGCGTTGTATGGATGCGCAAGTAGATGGTATGCGCGCTGACATTGTGATGCACCGAGCTGCTGGTGCTCATGCTGCCTGGCAAGGGCGAGTTACGGTAAATGAAACTGATATCGCGGTGGTGGCTCCGTTTGTACTCGCTCATCGCCGTCATGACAATAATGATGCTAACGGCTCAGAGAATAGTTCAACAAATGGCTCGTCTAACGGGGAAGGCGAGGTGCCGTCTGAGCAAAATTCAGCGCCGCAATCCACATTTAAGCGTCCTGATTCAACTAAAGAGAGCAGCTCGGCAAGTAAAGATCCGCTTTCATCGCCGCAAGGTAAAGCGCCCCCTGGGGAAAGCAAGGCTCGCGCAGGTGATTGGGGGCAAATGAGTGAAGTGCAAGTGGCATTGCCGCCATTAGCCCATAATGTGATTAGCGCATCGCAATTAAAACAGATAACGACCAAGGTTAATGCGCAATCTGCTCGCGCCTCAGTTAAGCAAGCTCGACTACAGCACAGCGCGAAACACAGTTATGGCGTCATGGGGCATAGAGATGGCCGCAATAAGCAAAACGGTTCAGCGGGCGCCATCAACTGGTTTGCGACGCTGGGCCAGCATTTCAAGTTCAGCGCCAAGGCGTGGCCACCGCAGCGGTTATTTCGCAGACCACAGTCACAAGGCGCGTCGCAGTTGCACTTGCTTCTACTCGATAGTTCGGCCTCGACTATCAGCGCCAAAGTGAGCGCATTAGCCAAAGCTGCTTGTGTTGATATTGCTCATGCTGCTTATTGCTCGCGGGCGCAGTTGGCCTTATTTAGTTTTGGCAATCAGCAAATAAAGCAATGGCTTAAAGCGGGCAGAGCGCCTAAATCTGTGCTTGGTACCCTCAATCAAATTCAGCTGGCGGGGGGCACTCCGCTGCGTGAAGCCCTCGCTCATGCTCAGCAATATATCGCTCGCCAAGCTCGTACTCAGCCCTTGTTGCAAGTGATTTGTTACGTCATTAGTGATGGTCGCAGTCGCGCTCAGCTTGATGATATTCGCCTTGGCGCCACAACCTATTGGCTTGATACCGAAAAGGGCGCAAACCCAGGGCAAATAAAGCGCGGTCGCGGCCCCGTCTTGGCTCAGCAATTGGGGGCGCATTATTTAGCGCTGCAGGCATAATCGATGACGATGGCGATGAATATGAATCCGATAAACGAACGCTCAATTTCTGTGCCAGCACTATTTTTAGCTGCGCCGGCATCAGGCCAAGGTAAAACCACCATCACCGCCGCATTGGCGCGTTATTTTACTAATCAAGGTAAGGTGGTGCGGGTCTTTAAAACTGGCCCAGATTATTTAGATCCACAAATTTTAGCCCAAGCCAGTGGTCAACCCGTGGTGCAACTCGATTTATGGATGGCGGGCGAGGCGTGGTGTCAGCAACAATTATTTGCCGCCGCGCAAGTGGCTGATTTGATCTTAGTTGAAGGCGCGATGGGCATGTTTGATGGTGATCCTTCCAGCGCCGATCTAGCGGCGCGCTTTAATATTCCCATTGCCATGGTGATGGACGTAAAAGGCATGGCGCAAACTGCTGCGGCGATTGCTACTGGATTAGCGCGTTATCGCGATGACTACCAAACCTTAGGCTTAATTGCCAATAACTGCAGCACCGCGCGCCACGCAGAGCTGATCCAACAAGCCCTGCCTGATGACGTGCCACTGTTAGCTTGTTTAGCTAATGAGCCGACAGTTGCCTTACCTGAGCGTCATTTGGGTTTAGTGCAAGCGCAAGAGGTGTATGAGCAACTTGAGCCCATTTTTGAATTAGGTTGTCAGTGGCTGGTGGATGGCGCTGCGCGAGCCAAGCAAAGTGGCGCGAAGGTTGACTTATTTAGCCTTGCCCATCAGGTAGCGTTTTATCCCGTTGCTGACGCTGAGCTTGCCGTGATTGAGCAAGTACCAAAAACACTAGACCAAGTGCGGATTGGCATTGCGCGCGACGCTGCGTTTAGCTTTATCTACGATGCTAATCTTGCTTTGCTTGAGCAAATGGGCGCGCAGCTCGCTTTTTTCTCGCCGCTTAACGATACCTGCTTACCACCCGAAGTGGACGCCTTGTGGTTACCTGGCGGCTATCCTGAACTGCATACCCAGGCGCTTTCAAGTAACCAATTAATGCACCAAGCCATTAAAGGTTTTTATCACGCCAATAAGCCGATTTTGGCTGAGTGTGGCGGTTTTTTATATTGCTTAGAATCATTGACTGACCTAGATGAGCAAATGTGGCCTATGTTAGGCCTACTTGCTGGCCAAGGTTTAATGCGTGGTAAGCGCGGCTGCCAAGGAATGCAAACCGCTTTGCTGCCTGAAGGGGATATTCGCGGTCACGCCCATCATAGATCTCGCTCGCAAGGTACAGATACGCCGCTGGCTTATTGTCAGCGTCAGCGCCACAGTGCCGATGGTGAGGCGATTTATCGCAGTAAAAAACTCACCGCCAGTTATTTACACTTGTTTTTTCCTGCTAATCCAACCGCTGTTGCCGCCCTTTTTCTTGGGGCTTTTAACGAGCCGATTAAACTGGGGTTAGGGTAACTTTATGTGGCCAGAAAGCGCAGAGCAGCCAGCCCCCCTTCGCAACGGTTTAACCACTGGTACTTGTGCTACCGCTTGTTGTGTGGCGGCGGCGCGTGCGCTACTTACAGGCAAAAAAGAAGCTGCGGTTGATATTAATTTACCGCGAGGTCAAGTGGTGAGCTTGCAGATAGAGAGCTACCAAGCACTTGATCAGGGGATGCGCACCGCCACCATCAAAGATGCGGGTGACGATCCTGACGTCACTCACGGCGCGTTGATTTTTGTTGAACTGTATCTAACGCCCCGCGCAGGCGTGCAATTTTATGCGGCAGCAGGCGTGGGCACGGTTACCCGAGATGGTTTGGCCTTAACCATTGGTGAGCCCGCCATTAATCCGGTACCACGTAAAATGATGGTCGAACACTTGCTTCATTTTGCACAAACCTATCAATACCAAGGCGGCTTTGCTGTGCATGTCGGGGTGGAGAAAGGCGAAGAGTTGGCGCAAAAAACCATGAACCCGCGCCTTGGTATAGTCGGTGGTTTGTCCATTTTAGGTACCACTGGCATAGTTCGGCCTTATTCATGTGCAGCTTACATAGCTTCAATTCATCAAGGTGTTGATGTTGCTTCAACCAATGGTTACCGCCACATTGCCGCCAGCACTGGCAGTGGCAGTGAAGCGGCGATTGCCGAGTATTACCAGTTACCGGAAATAGCCCTTATTGAAATGGGCGATTTTGCTGGCGCGCTATTGAAGTATTTGCGTAAAGGTAAGATCCATAAACTCAGTGTGTCGGGCGGCTTTGGTAAGATCACTAAATTGGCTAACGGCCACTTGGATTTAAACAGTCGCGTATCCAGCATCGATTTTCCGCATATGGCAAGTGTTGCCGCTTCCCTTGGCGCTGATGAAACATTACAGCAAGCTATTTTAGGTGCCAATACGAGTATCGAGGTACTGAAATTATGTCAGCAACAAGGCATCGATTTAGCTCATGCTATGTGTGTACTGGCGCAGCAATTTGCCCAATCTGTGGTCACCGATCCCGTTGAGATTGAGGTGTGGGCGGTGAACAGGCGCGGTCAGTTTATTGCTTGTTCGAAGGGTTTAGCGGTGATGTTAGGCAATCCTAATTGGATTCATAACCTCAGCTCTGATAATGGGATACAGCAATGAAAAATGATGTGTTTCGCACTCAAAAACTTAGCTTAAATAAGGGCGTTAAAATGAAGGTACTTATTTTAGGCGGCACCGCTGATGGCCGAAAAATGGCTGCAGCCTTAACCGAGCTTGGCGTACCAGTGATTTATAGTGTTGCGGGGTTAGTGCGTCGGCCCGCATTAGACTGTGAAATTCTCGTTGGTGGTTTTAGTGCCTTGGGCGGTTTGAGTGCTTTTTGCCAAGCCCGCAATGTACAACTTATTCTAGATATCACCCATCCCTTTGCCGCTCAAATGAGTAATACCGCAGTGCAAGCGGCCAATGGACTGGACATTCCTTGCTGGCGTTTTCATCGCCTTGATTGGCCTAAACATCAAGATGATGATTGGCATGAATTTCGTGATTGGGCCGCTTTACTTATTCAGGCTCAGTGTTATCAGCGCGTATTTGTCAGTGCTGGGCGTATTAGCCAAGAGGATCTTAATAGCTTGAGCCGAGCGTGTCAGTTGGTTGTGCTGCGCACCGCAGTTAAACCAGACCTCGAATTAGCAGATAACGTGGTGTGGATCCATGCTATTGGCCCTTTCACATTTAGTGATGAGCGTGATTTATTCCAACAATATCAAATCGATTGCCTAATCAGTAAAAACAGCGGTGGCGCCGCGACTTATGCCAAGTTAGTTGCTGCGCGCGAAGCGCAAATACCAGTGTTAATGCACCAGCGGCCAGTATTGGCCAAAGCAAACCAACAATTTACCGAGCCAGCAGCATGTATCTACGCTGTGCAGGCTTGGTTGAGTGAACATTTATCAACGCCATCATCAAAGCAGGAAGCCAGTGATGCCTAATACTATTAGTCATTTATTAAATGAACCTCGCAATGAGGCTGGATTTGATTACATTCAGGATCCCGTCGCCATTGAGCAGAAAAGCTTTCAGTTGATCCGAGAATTAACGGATCTCTCTGCCTTTGATGCGACCGAGCAACAAGTTGTGATGCGCATTGTTCATAGTTTAGGACTCGTGCATTTAGCCCCGCAAGTGCGTTTTAGCGCCAAGGCATGTGTTGCGGGTATGGCTGCACTAGCAAGTAATAATGCCATTTTATGCGATGTGGAAATGGTGAAACAGGGCATCACCAAACGCATGATTTCTGAGCCGCCACTGTGTTTTTTAAATCATCCCGAAGTGGCTGAACTGGCTAAGTTGCGCGGCGAAACTCGCACCATGGCGGCATTGGAATTATGGCGGCCTCACCTTACTGGCAGTGTGGTGGTGATAGGTAATGCGCCCACGGCGCTGTTTCGGCTGTTAGAAATGTTGCAACAAGGCGCACCGAAACCCGCGTTAATTATTGGCATGCCAGTTGGCTTTGTCGGCGCGGCAGAATCAAAACAAGCCTTATGGCATTTACACCAAGATCTAGGTATTGAATGTATTACCTTGCTGGGCCGTGAAGGTGGTAGCGCGGTATCCAGCGCCAGTTGTAATGCCCTGTTGCGTTGTAATCATGGCGAGCGTTACTGATGCTTGTGCCTATTAATATCATAGGTTTGGGTGCGAGCGAGCAAGCTTGCTTAACCCCACAAGCGCAGCAAGCGTTGCAGCAAGCTACTTGGGTGATGGGCTCGGCGAGGCAAATCGCGACGGTGCAGTCTTTACTTAGCTTAGATTCTCAGAGCCTTGAGTTGCCCAAGTTCAACCAGCTAAGGGCAGCACTAGATCAGCTATTTAGCCAAGCGCGTAAGGATGACCAGCTGGTGGTGTTGGCCTCGGGCGATGCTTTGTTTTATGGCATCGGTAGCTGGTTTTCACGCCAATACCCGCCTGAGCAACTGACGTATTTTGCCGGCGTGTCTAGCATTCAATTGGCTTGTCATCGCCTTGGTTTAACCGAGCAAGATGTTGATGTGCTGAGTTTACATGGGCGGCCATTGGCAAAACTGCGCAGTACTATTCGCGCTAAGCAGCAGCTTATGATCTTAACCGATGGCCAAAGTCAGCCGCTGCATTTAGCGCAGCAATGTCAGGCGTTGGGTTTTACCCAAGCGCAAATCACGGTATTAGAAGATCTCGGTTATGCGCAAGAGCGCATTCGCCAATTCAGCCTTGAGCAATTACTTGATGAAACAGTAAAAACTGAATTCTCATCGTTACACATAAGTTTTATTGCTACTGGCGAGCAGAGACTAGCCACTTATTTACCCAGTTTTCCCGGTATTAAAGACGAGGCATTTATTACCGATAAGGGCCCAGGCAAGGGCATGTTAACCAAGCGCGAAGTGCGTTTGGCTATTTTGTCTTTATTACAACCTAGTCATCAGGATGTGATTTGGGATATCGGCGCAGGTTGTGGCTCGGTAGCTATTGAACTGAGCTACTGGACGCCAAAGGCCAAGGTGATCGCCATTGAACACCACCCCGCGCGCTTTGACTGCTTGCAACAAAACCGCGAGCGCTTTGGCGTGGTGACTAATCTTGACACTGTGTTTGGCCGAGCTCCACAGGTGTTTACACAAACCGAATTAGCGGCGCCAAACAAGGTGTTTATTGGTGGTAGTGATGGTGAATTGGCCACGTTACTTGAGCAAGTCTGGGCGAATTTACCCGAGCAAGGCCAATTAGTGGTGAGCGCAGTGATGGAGCGCACTCGTTGTCAATGTGTTGAGTTTTTCCAACTACGTGATGACGCGCAAGATTGCTCAGCTGAAACAGTGCAAATTGCAGTGAATAAAGGCGAACGCTTAGTGGGGCAGCTGGTGTATCGCCCGAACCTAGCGGTGAGCTTGTTTAGTTTTATTAAAGTTGCTAACCCTGCGCCAGCGCTAACAAAGGATGTCAATTTATGAGTGTTTTTTACGGCGTTGGCGTTGGCCCCGGCGATCCAGAGCTGCTCACCTTAAAAGCGCTGCGCTGCATTGAACGCGCCGATGTGGTGTGTTTTTTGGTTAATGATAAGGGTGAATCGCAAGCAAAAAAGATAGCTCGAGAAGCGTTTGTTCAGCCCCGTGAACAGCAACAATTATTGCCTATCCCTATGCCTTTTTTAACCGATCGCACCTTAGCGAATCAAGCTTACGATCTTGGCGCAGCGGCAATTTGTGCGCAGTTAGCGCAGGGGAAATCGGTGGCTTTTTTGTGTGAGGGTGACCCGCTATTTTTTGGCTCATTTACTTATTTACTCGACAGAATTAAAGATCGTTTTAGCTGCCAAGTTATTCCGGGTATTTCATCCATCAATGCTGCGGCGGCCACTTTAGTGCATCCGTTAACCATGCTGAGCGAGTCATTCGCTGTGCTCAGTGGTCGTCATGCTCAGGCGAAGTTGCAAGCCGCGTTACTTGAGCATGATAGTGTGGTGATCATGAAGGCGGGGCAAGCCAGAGTGAAAATTTTGGCGGCCCTTGAGGCTACGGGACGAATCGAGCAGGCGCAGTATTTAGAGTATGTTGGCCGCGATAATCAGTGGCTTGAGCCCAATGTTGCTTTGCTACCACGTGAAGTTGGGCCGTATTTTTCTTTGTTTATCGTCACGTCAAATCAGCGTCAGCATCGTGGCCAGAGTGCTGGTTCGGTAGAGGTGATAAATGATTAAAATTATCACCCTCACCGAAACGGGACATCAATTAGCCAAGGAGCTGGCTGGTATGTTAGCGGCTAAACAAGCTTGTGACATTTATTACAAGCCCAAGCCGTTTGCGCACACAGTGCAACAAGCGTTTGTGCAAGGCCATAGTCTGATTTTTATCTGTGCTACTGGCATCGTGGTGCGTACCTTAGCGCCGGTGTTACAAGATAAGTTAAGCGATCCGCCGGTGTTGGTACTGGATGAGTTAGGGCAGTTTGTTATCCCACTTTTGTCTGGCCACGAAGGTGGTGCTAATCAGTTTGCCAGTGAGGTGGTGGCGTTATTAAATCAATTGTGCCAAGCAGGTAAACAAGCTGCTCAGCTAGTACAAACGACGGCAAAGCCGTACCTCGCGCCAATTTATACCGTTGGCATGGGCTGCGAGCGGCATTGCCCCGAAGTTGAGCTAGAAAGCCTGTTACTCGCCTGTTTAGATAAAGCAGGCTTATCGTTAGCGCAAGTTAGTGCCATTACTAGCATAGATATTAAACATGATGAAGCTGGACTGATAAGTCTAGCTAAAAAGCTAGACAAGCCATTTATAACGTTTTCGGCTGCTGCTCTGCGTCAAGTTGAACACCTGCTTGATTCGAAATCTGAGTATATTTTTAACACTGTTGGCGTTTATGGTGTCGCGGAATCAGCAGCATTAATGCAGGCGCAGCTGCAAGCGAATGATCAAGCCGAATTAGTATTAATCAAACATAAAACCAGCAAAGCCACCTGCGCCATTGCGCGGGCTTACCCCCTTCAAGTATCACAAGAGAATTCAACCTTATGAGTAAGCTAGCAAATCCAATCGATAAACCAAAAGGCAAGTTGTTCGTGGTTGGCACCGGCCCAGGCGACAGTGAATTAGTGGCGCCACGGGCGTTAGCTGCGATTCAAGCCAGCAGTGACTTGGTCGCTTATGGTTTGTACTTGGATTTACTAGGCGCAGTGTGCCAAGGCAAAATTCACCACGATCTGCCCTTGGGAGAAGAAATTGGCCGCGCCCGCCTAGCCCTTGATTTAGCTGCCAGCGGAAAAGCAACCGCGTTGATTTCCAGCGGTGACATTGGCATTTATGCGATGGCGACCTTAGTGTTTGAGTTGCTGGATTTACAGTTATCAGGCCAAGAAAACTCACCGCAATGGTTGGATGTGGAGATTGAAGTGATCCCCGGTATTTCAGCGATGCAAGCGGGGGCAAGCCGCGTCGGCGCTATGCTAGGCCATGATTTTTGTACCATCAGTTTGTCGGATTTATTGACGCCTTGGCAGACCATCGAAAAGCGCATTCATAGCGCAGGTTCGGGGGATTTTGTGGTGTCGTTTTACAATCCGGTATCGAAAAAGCGCGATTGGCAGTTAAACACCGCGCGCGACATTTTATTGCAATATCGCCCCGCCTCGACACCTGTGTTAATTGGTCGCCAGCTAACACGCCCCGATGAGCATATTCGTATTATCACGTTGGATCAGCTCGATGCCAAAGACGTGGATATGTTCACTTTAGTCAGTGTTGGCAACAGTGAATCGCGCCACATAGTGAACGGTGAGAAAGAGTGGGTATATACCCCTAGAGGCTATAAGAAAAAGCTGTAATAGGCATAGATAGCGAAGTAATTAATGGCTAGAAGAGAGATTGTTTCGTAGCAAAATGTCTTTTTCATGGATGAAAAAAGCCAAGCTTACAGGGATGTACTCGTAGCGTTTTTGCGAAGAAATAATCTTTCTTCTTGGTGTGTCGTGGCGTTATCGCTGACGCATAAAAATAGGGACAGAAGATGACAGTTTATTTTATTGGCGCAGGGCCGGGCGATCCTGAATTAATGACCATTAAGGGCGCGCGTATTTTAAAACAGTGCCCGGTGGTGTTGTATGCGGGCTCTTTGATCCCGCGTCAAGTGTTAGCCGAGATAGAAGATAGCGCTGAGCTGATAGTAGATACCGCCAAAATCAATCTTGATGAAATGGAGCAGTACTTTATCAATGCCCATCAAGCGGGCAAGGATGTGGCGCGGTTGCAGTGCGGCGATCCCGCTTTATATGGTGCGATTGGCGAACAAATTCGTCGTCTTGAACAACATGGTATTGATTACCAAGTGATCCCTGGCGTCAGTGCCACAGCGGCCTCGGCGGCCTATCTTGGTAAAGAGTTAACGCTATCGGGTATTTCACAAACCCTGATCATGACGCGCTATGAGGGGAAAACGCCGTTTCCTGAGCGTGAGCGACTGCCACAGTTAGCGCAAAGTGGTGCGACCTTAGCTATTCACTTAGGTATCACGCAAATTCGTAAGATCGTTGCTGAACTGCTCCCCCATTATGGTGAGGACTGCCCCGTTGCTGTGTGTTATCGCACCTCTTGGCCTGATCAAGATAAGGTGATCGGCACTCTAAAGGACATTGCTGAACAGGTGGAAGCCAAAGGTTTTAAGTTAACGGCGCTGATTTTAGTGGGCCATGTGCTTAACGCCGACGATTTTGCCGACTCATATTTATACAAACAAGATAAGCCCAATATCTTTCGCCGCCGCAAAGGGGTGATTGAAGATATGGATCAACTGACACAAACCCTGCTATCGGGCAAATAAAGATTAAGGAAAATACTATGCAATTAAATAAGATTCCCGCCACTATCGTGACCGGCTTTTTAGGCAGTGGTAAAACCAGTTTACTGTCTCATGTATTAAAAAATGCAGCAGGTAAGCGCATTGCCGTGATCGTCAACGAGTTTGGTGAGCTAGACATAGATTCAGAATTACTGCGCTCTTGCCCCCTTGATTGTGAAGACGAAGCTGGTGCAGTGTTGCAAGGTGAAAACGGTATTTACGAGCTGGCCAATGGCTGTATTTGCTGTACGGTTGAAGAAGAGTTCTTACCTGTGATGCAGCAGCTGGTTGCGCGCCGAGCTGACATTGACCATATCTTAATTGAAACTTCAGGCTTGGCGTTGCCAAAACCTTTGGTACAAGCCTTTAACTGGCCTGGTATAAAAGAATTTTGCACTGTGGATGCGGTGATCTCGATGATCGATGGTCCAGCGGTTGCTGCGGGTCGCTTTGCTGATGATGAAGCTAAAGTACAAGCTCAGCGCCTTGCCGACGATAGTTTAGATCACGACCCAAGCTTGCAAGAGCTGTTGGATGACCAGTTAAGTGCTGCTGATTTGGTGGTGGTGAGTAAAACCGATTTATTGAGTGACGCGCAAATTGAGTTGGTGAAACAAGTGGTGCAAGCCCAAGTACCTGCGGCAGTGAAAACCTTGTATAGCAACCAAGCGGGTTTACCGCTGGATTTAGTGATGGGGGTTGGTGCAGCCACCGAAACTCATATTGATAAAGTACATAACCATCACGACCAGCATCATGCCCATGGCCACCATCATGATCACGCCCACGACCACTTTGATTCATTTGTGGTGAGCTTAGGAGAAGTGGATGGTGGGCGATTACAAAGTATTTTAACCGACCTACTTGGCAAGCATGCTATCTATCGTGCCAAAGGCTTTGCAGCTTTGCCAAACAAACCGATGCGTCAAGTATTACAAGCCGTTGGTGAGCGCTTAGATGTGCATTTTGATCGCTTATGGCAGGCCGATGAAGCGCGCCTCACTCAACTGGTTTTTATCGGTAAAGGCATTAATAAGGCCGATATAGAAGCTGAGTTGACGCTGGCTTTAGCACCGGATGCAGTGTCAGCATAGGTCTGAAATTTAAGTAAGCAATATTGTATGTGTTTTGCTCGCAAGCCGCAGCGCATATGTCCTTATCCGCTTTGCGTTTTCATCTTTGAAAACGAAGTGTTGCGATAAAACATACTTTATATGATGACGAAAAACTGCAACAAAATTGAGGTTAGAGATTATTCATGCATTTACTAGCGGCTAAGCCGGGCGGATTTGTTGACGAAGAAGGCATTGTCGATTTAGGGCAAGACACGGCTGATATCGTGATTCTATCGGCAGCCGATAGCCAGCTGGCAGCGCTCAGTGAGGGCTTAGCATTGTTTACGTCTCGACCTGATAGAGCCAACCTACCCAGTGTGCGTTTGGCTAATTGGATGCAATTGGTCAAACCTGCCGCTTATGATTTGTATGAAGATAAAGTACTAGAGCAGGCCAAGGTGGTGGTGGTTTCGCTGCTGGGTGGGAAAAACTATTGGCCTTATGGCGTTGAACGGTTAGTGGCTTGGTCAAAGGCTAAACCTAACCGTCGTTTATTGTTGGTGCCGGGCGATGATTCTCCCGACCCTCAATTGGCTGCAGACAGTAATGTCGAGGCGATAGCATTGCAAATGTGCTGGCGCTTTCTACGTGAAAGTGGCGCAGTGAATAGTCAGTCCTTATTGGCGTATTTGGCGGTAAATTTTTTTGGTTTAGCGCTTTCATGGTTGCCCCCTCAGGTGTTGCCGAGCTGCTTTATTTACTGGCCGCACCAGCCGCTGGCTGAACTTAACTTTACGCAATGGCAGCAGTTGTCTGGTCAGTTTCGTTCAGTAGTGGCGTTAGTGTTTTATCGTAGTCATTTACAAGCGGCTAATAGTGAGATGTTCGATCAGCTGATTGAGGTGTTGCAACAATCGGGCTGCAAAGTGCTGCCACTGGTGGTGACTTCATTAAAAGACGCAGCAAGTTTAAAGCAAGTAAATACCTGGTTAAGTCAAGCCAAGGTACAGCTGATGCTCAACACTACAGGTTTTGCTAATAACACGGTTACATCACCATCACTAACGGTGAGCCCAAATGAATTTGAGCCAGTGTTTGATGTAAAGGTGCCAATATTGCAGTTGGTATTAGCCAGCACCACAGCAGAAGATTGGCACGCTTCCAGTTTAGGGTTACGTAGTCGCGATCTGGCGATGCAAGTCGTGTTGCCAGAAATGGACGGTAAAATATTGAGCCGAGCGGTGAGTTTTAAAAGTGAAAGTCACTATGATCCACGCGGTCAAATATCGGTGATCCGTTATCTATTACACCATGAGCGTGCCAAATTTGTGGCGCAGCTGGCTAAGGCGTATTGCCAGTTAACACAAAAGCCAAACCATGAAAAACGCATTGCTCTGATCCTTGCTAATTACCCGACCAAAGATGGCCGTATTGGTAATGGTGTTGGCTTAGATACGCCGGCCTCTACAGTTAATGTTATACGCGCATTGAAACAAGCGGGCTACCCATTGGGTGATTTGCCTGAGCAGGGTAACGCTTTGATTGAAATCTTGCTCGGAGCTGTAACCAATAACCCTAATACCTTACATTCACTAGGTTGTTGGCAAAGTATTTCGGTTGTCGATTATCAGCGTCACTTTTCGCGTTTGCCCTTGGTGTCACAGCAGGCGGTGTTAAATCGTTGGGGCGCGCCCGAGCAGGACATTAAGTATCGTCAAGGGCGGTTAATGATCTCGGGTTATCGCTGCGGTGAAACCTTTATCGGCATTCAACCGGCGCGCGGTTTTAACATTGATTTAGCCGCTAATTATCACGATCCCGATCTTGTGCCGCCTCATAACTATTTAGCCTTTTATTTTTGGTTACGCCATGAATATCAAATAGATGCCATTATCCACGTGGGCAAGCACGGTAACTTAGAATGGTTGCCGGGCAAGGGCTCTGCATTAGCGGATACTTGTTGGCCAGACTGTATTTTAGGGCCGTTGCCGCATTTTTATCCCTTTATTGTTAACGATCCCGGTGAGGGCTCGCAGGCGAAGCGTCGCACGCAAGGGGTGATCATTGACCATTTAATGCCCCCTCTTACCCGTGCTGAAACCTATGGTGAACTAGCTGAACTCGAAGGACTGGTAGATGAATATTATCAAGCGATGGGCATGGATGTTCGCCGTGAAACTTGGTTGCGCCAAGCCATTATTGAACAGTTAAAAACTACCCATATTTTAGACGAATTAGCGCAAGTGGCGGGCGCTGGTGATTTAACGGATCTCGATTATCAAGATCAAGTGTTTGCTGAGTTAGATACTTATTTATGTGACATTAAAGAAGCGCAAATTCGCCACGGCTTACATATTTTGGGCGAGTTACCCGAGCCTGAAAAAGTCGCTAATACCTTGGTTGCGTTGCTGCGTTTGCCTACAGGCAGTGGCCATCAAAGCCGAGGTATTATGCATAACTTAGTATTGGATTTTGAGCTACGCCAGGGGGGCGCGTTGTTTGATCCACTTTCGGCAGGTTGCACACCTTGGAGTGACATCAAGCCTGCGCCGTTGCAGCAAGTGTCTAAACAAGTATGGCGAAGCTGCGCCGATACGCGTGAGCGCTTAGAGCTGCTAGCCCTGGCATGGGTAAAACGTTATGTATTGGGCTCGGCTGAGCTGAATGAGCTAAATGATTATCCCGCAACACAAGCCTTACTCACTTACGCTAAAACCGTAGTAAAAGCCGCACTAGAGAAAAGCGTCGAACAAGAAATTAACGCGTTACTACAAGGCTTACGCGGCGAATTTATTGCGCCTGGGCCAAGTGGGGCGCCCAGTCGAGGGCGGTTAGATACGTTGCCGACCGGACGTAATTTTTTCTCTTTGGATAATCGCGCAATTCCATCTAAAGCGGCGTGGGCGATTGGTGAAAAGTCGGCGCAAGCCTTACTCACGCGTCATTTACAAGAGCATGGCGATTATCCGCGTCAGCTTGGTTTGTCGGTTTGGGGCACCGCGACTATGCGCACCGGCGGCGACGATATTGCTCAAGCCTTTGCTTTGATGGGCATCAAACCTATTTGGGCCAATGGCAGTCATCGCGTAGTGGATTTTTTGGTGATCCCTTGTATGCAGCTAGGCCGCCCACGCGTAGATGTCACTTTACGGGTATCAGGCTTTTTTCGTGACGCATTTGCTAACGTGCTTAAGCTTTTTGATGCGGCTGTGTTGGCAATTGCGGCCATTGAAGAGCCTGGCAATGGCAACCTTATCCAGCAAAACATAGCCACTCGAGCTCAGCAATTAGTGGCGCAAGGCATGAGTGAGTCAGAGGCGCAGCGGCAAGCCAGTTATCGGGTATTTGGCTCTAAACCTGGCGCTTATGGCGCTGGCTTACAAGGCTTAATTGATGAGCGTTGCTGGGAACAAGCCAGCGATTTAGCTGACGCATATTTGAATTGGGGCGGCTATGCCTATGGTCAAGATGGTGAAGGTAAATTAGCGCAAGGAGCGTTTCGCCATCAATTGAGCCAGTTAGAAGTAGTGGTACATAACCAAGATAATCGCGAGCACGATTTATTGGACTCAGACGATTATTACCAATTTCAAGGCGGGATGAGTAATGCAGTGAGCTGCTTTTCAGGGCAAGCGCCGACTATATATCATAGTGATCACGCTAACCCAGAGCAGCCGGTGATCCGCACCTTAAAAGAGGAGCTTAATCGAGTGATCCGCTCACGGGTGCTTAATCCCAAGTGGATCCAAGGTATGCAGCAGCACGGTTATAAAGGTGCATTTGAGATGAGTGCCAGTATTGATTACCTGTTTGCCTATGACGCCACCACGGGATTGATTGCAGATTATCAATACCAGCAAGTAACAGATACCTTGTTGTTTGAGCCACAAAATCGTGCGTTTTTACAGCAAAATAATCCCCACGCCTTGAGCGAAATGGCCGAGCGTTTGTTAGAGGCTATTCAGCGCGGTTTATGGCAAGACGCGGACGAATACCGCGAGCGGTTACAAGATTTATTACTCGAATGCGACGAAGCTCAAGAGCTGGTTCGTTAGATTTATATTATTAAAAAATAAGGAAGTAAGAGCATGTCAGAGCAAAAACACTTACATCATCATTGCCATGAACATAGTCATTCACATCAGCGCGTGTCCCCTAAAGGTGAACAAAAAGCGGGGATCATGGTATGTGGTCACGGCAGTCGTGATAAAGATGCCGAAGTGGAGTTCTCGCGGGTGGCGGCTGGGTTAAAAAAGCGTTTTCCTAATTTGCCCGTGGAGTACGGGTTTCTAGAATACTCGGCACCCAATATTCACATGGGGCTAAACAGTTTAGTGGCGCAAGGGGTGAATCATATTTATGCGGTGCCGGGTATGTTGTTTGCGGCTACCCATGCTAAGAATGATATCCCATCTGTACTGACTACGTTTCAAGAAAAACAAGCTGGTTTGGAAGTCAGCTATGGCAGTGAACTGGGTTTACAAGATGCCATGATTGAGGCTTTTCAGGCGCGGATTTATGAATCCTTAGGATTAGACCCCAATGATCCACCTGAAAACCTCTACGATACCTTGTTGGTGGTGGTAGGGCGTGGCACTTCAGATACCAAAGCTAATGCCGAAGCGGCGAAATTAACCCGTATTGTTAATGAAAATATGGGCTTTGGCTGGGCCGATACGGTTTATTCTGGCGTCACTTATCCTTCAGTTGGGGTGGGTTTAGAAAAGTTATTAAAGCTGGGCTACAAGCGTGTTGTGGTGGCACCGTATTTCTTATTCACGGGCCGGTTAATCAAACGTATTTTTGGTTATGTAGATAAAGTTGCGACAGAAAACCCAAGTGTTGAGTTTATTAAAACACCTTATTTAAATGATCACGATAAGGTGATTGACGCCTTTGAGGTGCGTGTCCGCGAAATCATGGAGCAAGGCACAGCAGAAGAAGGTTTGATGGCTTCTTTTAAACGCCGTCTTGCTGCGGGTGAAGTGGATGTGCATCATCATCACGCTGAATACCAAGACCCTAATGCCGCGGATCATGCTCACGAGCATAACCATTCGCATGAGCACCCACATGATCATTCGCACTCACATGAGCACAGTCACTCTGATGATCATTCACACGGCCATAGCCACGGCGTCTACAAACACATCGCCCACCCATTAGGGCCAAGAACCATGATCGGCGAGGGCATCTGCTGCTGTTTTATGAGTCAATTCCCACAAAGCGTACTCGATGAGGAAAAAGAGCGCATTGATAACGGCTGCAAAGAAACCGCCCTAGCGCATCGTTGATTAAGTTACTTGGTAGGAGCTGAGCTTGCTCAGCGAATATCACAAATTCCCTGAGCAAGCTCAGGCCCCAAAAAAAACATGAATCAATAAGTTCAACATACAAGAAGCACTAGTCATACCGCGAAAACAGCAAGTACAGAGCGCTGATACTTGCTGTTTTATGAACATAACTCCCCCACAAAGCGTACTCGATGAGGAAAAAGAGCGCATTGATAACGGCTGCAAAGAAACCGCGCTAGCGCATCGTTGATTAAGTTACTTGGTAGGAGCTGAGCTTGCTCAGCGAATATCACAAATTCCCTGAGCAAGCTCAGGCCCCAAAAAAACATGAATCAATAAGTTCAACATACAAGAAGCACTAGTCATACCGCGAAAACAGCAAGTACAGGGCGCTGATACTTGCTGGTTTTCGTATGAATTAAGACGTCAAATCTACTTCTAGTCATCGTTAATTGAATTGATGAGTGTTAATCATTTACTGGTGTTTCGGCTGCTAACGCCTGTTTCTGTTCATTTTTAATTTCCTCCCAACTCACACCAGCTTCAATGCCAGCCATGCGCTGGCGGTATTTTTTCACTGCACGCTCAAGTACGCTAATGGTGCAAATGCCCGTTTCTTTTTCCAATGCCAGTAAGCTGTTGAGGGTATTCCACAGCACATCAGCTAGCTCGTCTTCTAAATAGTTGTTACGTGACTTGGGTATTTCTTCAATTACTTCATCCACTTCTTTTTTGATCGCGTCAAGGTAGGTGCTCGAGCCTTTAAACCACGCATTGTCTTGGTCAAAATCGGATTTACGTTTGGCTAGCTCAAGTAATGCATCAAATGATTTCATGTTGGTTTTATTGCCTAATGGGTTGCGAAGGGTATTGCTATAAGTTGGTTATGTTAACGATTCGTACTTGCTTATCAATACTCAATTGCATACACTTTTGTTATGTTATAACAATTTATTTTGTGTGCTAACAGTTAAAGATTGAGGATTTAAGCTAATGAGTAGAAAGCCATGGCAAGATAAGCTTGGGGTGGTGTTTTCCGGTTTGTGTTTGGGGCATTGTTTGTTGACGCCTGCGTTGCTGGTATTAGTGGGATATGATGTGTTTGGCTCAGCGTTAAGTTCGGAGTGGCCACATCGGATTTTCTTGTTATTTGCTTTGTCTTTAGCTTTGTTAAGTCTACCTAAAGCATGGCAGCAAACGCGTAGCCCGATGATCGCCGTGTTGGGTGTGTTGGGGGCGGCCAATTTAATATCGGGCTTGTTTGTGCATGGACCATTAGAGTTGGGGTTTACCTTGGTTGGTTCGGTATGCCTGATTTTGGCTCATGTGCTGAGTATGCATACGATTCCCGCGCAGCAAGAGCCTGCGACAGCCGTGGTGAGGAGTTAATATGTTAGCTCAACAATATGCGACTTTTAATCAAGAGCTTAGCTATGTAGCATCGACAGATATTGAGATTCTAACAGCGATATTTGAACCTCATATCAACTTAACTTGCTGGCAGCGTTCATTAGTGCCAAATTTGCTGGAATACGTGGCGCAAATTAACCAGCAAGGGGTGGCGATAGCACGATCTGTTCCCCTTGATGAATTAGCAGAAGCGTTATCAAGATGGTTACCTGAAGGCGCGGGGAAAATTGCATTTATTCAAGATATCGAACAGCTTGCGCAGATGCTGGACTGTTTATTTGATAACCCTGATATAGGCGTGCGCCTAAAAACCTTATCGCAGGCGATGTGTCCAAAATTTCATACAGACAAAGTAGTGTGTCGTTTGGTGTGTAGTTACAGCATTACGGGTACGCAATGGTTAGAAAATGGCGATGCGAATCGGGCGAAATTGGGCCGTGCTAGCAAGGGTAAATCAGATGAAGCATCTGGTCTTTATGCCGCCGATAGTGATGTATTTAGTGCTGATGTGGGTGATGTTTTATTGCTAAAAGGCGATGCTTGGCCGGACAATGAAGGGCTAGGCGTCATTCACCGCTCACCGGCTATCAACCCTAATGATAAGCGACTGGTGCTGACACTGGATTTAATCTAAAGCTAAAGTTACGGCTTAATGGATATCCCAATTACACTCTTTACTTAAATTTTGTGTGTCAGAGGCTTCTAACGCATTTATCATCATACGTTTGTAGCGGTTTTTGATATTGGCCGATAGTGGCGGGATCAACAGCCTTTCATCAAACTCAGGTAGCGCTTTATCGGGTAACACGGCTTGCTCTTCGGCAGTGAACTCACGATTTAGCAATCGGTTCACCCCTTGAACGGTCGGTACGCCTTGTAATACTAAGGCTTGCTGATCTTGGCTGATTAAAAAGTCGATAAGTAGATAGGCTGCGCGCAGTTTATCTGGTTGATCGACTAGGTGTTTGCCGATGGCCAAGGTATCAAGGGAGTAAATGGGGCCTTCTTCGGCTACCGCTATTTTCCAGCGCTGGTTATTTTCTTTATTGCACTTCACCAATTCCAACCCCCAAGTGGTTGCTAAGCTTTGTTGGCGCAGATCAGCGCAGTTATTTTCTTGATTGCCCCAAAAACCTTGCGCGGTTTTTAAGCGCATAGTGAGGGTGTTTTGCACACGCTCTTGCAAGGCATGATCTTTGATGATTTGACCATTTTCAAATAAAGCGGGTGACTCACCTAAGGCCAGCATGCTGGAGATTAATACCGGCTCAAATTGGTCACAATACACACGAAACTGACCGGTGTTATCCGCGTTATTAAGTTGGCTCCAGCTGGTCGGCGGCTGGCTAAATTGGTCTTGGTCAAACGCGAGACTAAACAAAGCATAGCTATGGGCAATAGCGTAATGCTGCTCACCTTCTTTGTCGTATTGGGTTTGTTGAAATATCGGCCGAAGCTGCTGAAAATTGGCTAAGAGTGAGTTATCGATAGGCAGCAGTAATTTTATCAGGGGTGAATGATGGGCCTTTAAAAAGAAATTTGCTGGCATTACCACATCGGCTTTTTGCGTTCTTAGGGCACCATAAATACTGTCAAAGTCGGTGATATAAGGAGTCACTGAGCTTAGCTCTACGTTTACGCCTCGTGCTTTGGCATAGGCTTGAAAGCGAGCTTCGTAACCAATGGGCAAATAGCCCCATTCAAGAAAGTTAAGTTTAACGACATCTGCAAAAGAAGGGGCGGCTAAAGTTGAACTTAACATCATGAACAAACTGACAATACGATTACGCCATTGCATATGCTTAAACCTTATTAATGACTATCATCATCTCTCGTGTTGGTAATTATAGTACAGACATACAGAGCGCTTGTTTTGCGAGCATTTTAAAATCGTGAACTGACTTTCCCTTTAACTTGATTTTACCCGATTAAAATCGCTAATACTGATGGTTGGCTGACGCCATTTTTATTTCTGCCAATGCATACCTGCTGCTGTTAGCGCCGATGCGCACCAAAATGGACTTTAATAGTCCCTTTATTTTTGCCGCACTGGTATTTTGTTTTGCTTGGCAAGGCGGGATAGTGAGTTGGTTGTTCAAACACTCACGACTTGCCTTTTTAGGTACGCTATCTTATTCCCTGTACCTCAATCATTACTGGGTAATCAATGTGATGAAGGCACTTGATTTGCCAAATTATGGGATCAAGCTAGAGGTATTTGCTTGGGTATTTGGCTTATTAATACCGATTTCACTAGCTACTTATTACTTAATTGAAAAACTTGGACAGCGATGCGCGAGAGCGCGTTGGCAAGGGATAAAACAGTGGCAACAAGTGCAGCAAGGCGTGGCTCAACAGCCGTGATAATTGGCGCTAGAGTATTGATGTCGAGGAGTTATCAAATCTAACAATAGCCCACCTGCAGTGGGCTATTTTTGCTTTTTTATCAGTAAACTACCGAGTGGAAAAACAACACAGTAAATAATGCTAGAAACACCCCTAAGCTAATGTCTAGTAGGCTTTCTAAGCTTTTGTGCTTACTTGCCCACAGCGCCAAAAAGATGAACAAAGGAAACAACCCCATTAAATACCTTGGGCCACTGAGTAACCAAGTCGGCGAATAAGAAATCAGTAAGTAGCAAAAGCTATAGATAACATAAGCGCTGGGCACTTTGCGTATGGAGGTCACGATTAAAGCGATAGCAAGAAAAAAGCCGATGAAGGTTGGCCACCAAGTGCCTGCCACCATCTTATAATTAGTGCCTTGGATACGCTCAAAAATGCCAGATATGTTTTGCGCGAAATAGCCAAAGCCATTATGCCAATTCTCTTTTTGGTAATCTAAAAAGCGAAACCAATCTCCCGTTACCCATTTATTTAATACTAAATAGAGCAAGATCCCGGTTGGAATAAGTGCGAGGGACAGTAATTTTGGAGCAATAAACTTGATTCTTTGCTGCCAATCACTCGGCCATTGCTGCTGATGTTGCCGCAGCATCTCAAACACCATTGGAGCGAGTAATAAAACACCGTGATTGCGCGTTAACGCGGCCAGTAAACCAAAGCATCCAGCTTGCCACCAATAGCCTTGGCGCATGTAATAAAAGCAGGCAATACTCATTAATAAGAATGTACTTTCGGTGTAAACAATGGCGGTGAAAAATGAAAATGGGAACAATAATAAATATTTAATCGCTCTCCACGCAATTGCTTCATCCTCGAATTCGTTTAATACCAGCTTAAATAAAAAGAAGCACGACAAAACTAGGTTAATTAAGGAAACGGTTACCCCAGCATAAAAGGTGTCGGCAACAAAGCCCTTCATTACCGCAATTAATGCTGGGTATAAAGGATAGAAAACCAGTAGATACCTGTCTTTACCTTCTGCCGCATAGCCGTTATCGGCAATGTTCATATAGTGAAAGCTATCCCAGCGCCACCAAATATGTTTGAACAAGTCACTAAAGCCACCGCCATTATCCTTCATGGCAATAAATGCTAAGTAGGCGACGAGATAGACAATCAGTCGGCTCAGTAATACCACACAGATAATTTGTATTAGTAAAGTGAGGTTGCGTTGCCAGCTAGCCCGCCAAGGCACAACTTGCCCATTGATTGGCATACCAATGTCGGTTTGCGCAGCCCCTAGCCAACTGAGCTGATGACATGCCGCCCAGGCGATATATAAGCCACAGGCAACAATTAAAAATAAACTAAGAAATTCAATCGATAAAATAAAGGACATCGGTCAACCCTATGGAAATAAGCCAAGATTAAATTTAACCCAGACCAGCAAGGCCGAGAGTAAAGCAAAATAACCGAGCTGAAGCCACTCTATTCTTTTGCCTTGGTCAGATAAGAATACCAACAACAATCCCATGACAGGTATGTAATATCTGTGCTCAATCATCGGGTGCAGCAGCAGCAGGGCAACAAAAAACGGATACAAAATATAAGCCGACGGGCGACTTAACTTAAGTACAAATGCACCGGCCACGGTTGCCAGTATCGGCAGTAGCCAAGTCGCTTTAAGTAATAGCGAAGAGGTAAAATAAAGAGAAATGGTGTTATGGGCAAAGCCGGGCACAAAGTTATAAGGATGCACTACTTTAAACAGCAGCATGTAGCAGATGAAAAACGCAGCCACTAACCAAGCTAAACTGACTGGAACTTGGTATTCGCGATCTTTTATTTCGAGCTTTAAGGTTGCGCTTTGTTTTAATACCGCTACGTAACGTTTGCTGTGGCGCAGTATAATGGGTAAAAACACCAAGAAAAAACAAAACATGTAAAAATATAAGTTACCTACCGACATACCAACCGGGTGGCTATTCGCATCGCCAATCGCTACGCCGCCATTGATAACAACAAAGGCGGAAAAGGCGCTAAACAAAGCGATAAAAGGCAGCAGTTTAATCAACCATTTCTTTAACTGGAAGGTAACGTGTTGACCTTGTTCCCGCCAAGTATCGAAAACAAACATCATGGCAATGGCCGCTACCCAAATGATGTTGGTTTGACGCACTAACAAGCTCAGCGCAAACATAGCCGCGCACCACCATAGCCGTTTATCTAAATAAAAATATACCGCCAAAATGATGGTTAGCATCGACAAGCTATGGGTATAAATCAAGAAATTGTAAGGGGACATCACCGGTAAAAAGAAGAAGGCGAGAGACCTAGGTAACGCTGCTTTGGGCGCGGTTTTACGGAGACAAAAATACATCACTACCACTGAGGCCAATACGGTTAACAGCGATATTAAACGGATATGATTAGGACCAGACAAGTGTAAGTGTTTACCAATAAATGCCATGATGGCGTGATAGCCGGGGATGGTTGTTAGGCTGGGATATTGGCTAAAATCGCCGCGCAGGAACATACCAATTTGACCATAATGAGGATGTTCATCAATCATTAGGCCGATATTATAGGTGTACATTTGGCTGTGTATTGCTAGCGCGACGAGCGCCAATAAGCTAAAAGCGATAAAAAATTGCCAATGGCGATTAGTACTCACAGGTTGTGAATACTGGGCTGTAATTTCCATTTTTTCATCCTTGAAAAAGTGAATTAATAAAGTTTTGTATATTTTTTAGCAATAATACATCTAAATCCAGTGAATTTTATGCATTAGCATAAAAACTGAGAAATCGAACAAGTTATAAAATTAGATATGTATAGTTTTTTTATTTAAGTAAATGAAATGGGTAGAACCGATTATAATGAGAATTATTTGAAGTAAGTGGCCGATAGTGTTATTAGATTTTTCCTGATCTTCATTGGCTTTACTGGTATCTGCAACAAGAAAAGGTTATTCGCGATTATTTTGCTCGTTATGTTAACACTGGCAAAAGGTCAGGGCGGGATCGCACTTTGTTCGCTAATGTGATCTAATAGTGTCAAACCCTCAGCAACACAGACATTTTGAACCTTATTGAACACTTATCTGTTGTAGAAGATACTCGGTCGGACATCAATCAGAAACACGACCTTATCGATGTTATGTTCCTCGTGATCAGCGCTATCACATCGGGATGCGAAGGCTGGCAAGACATTGAATTTTTTGGAGAAGAAAAGCTCGACTGGTTAAGAAAATATAGACCATTCGAGCACGGTATCCCTCGCCGACACACGATTGCTCGTATCTTGCGCTCCGTCGTTGCCGAATCTTTGCTTGAAGCTTTGGCTCTTTGGATAAACGAACAACGAACTACTCAGAACAAGCCCATTATCGCATTTGACGGTAAGGTTCTGCGTGGCTCCTATCGTAACGACAAGAAAACAGCTTTGCAGTTGGTCACGGCTTACGACACGGAGCGCGGTCTCGTTCTGAGCCAAAAACCAACTGAAACTAAAAATGGTGAGATAAGCATTGTTCGCCAAATGCTTGATGTTATTAATGTAAAAGGTAGCGTTGTCACCGTTGATGCACTGCATTGCCAACGTGAAACACTAGAGAAAATCAAAGAAAAGCAAGCGCATGTTGTTGTCCAAGTTAAGAACAATCAGCCTAAGCTTAGAGCGGCTGTTGTAGAGCAGTTCCAAGCGGTTTTTGATGCAGGCAAAGAGAAAATAGTTACCGAAGTCAAAGAGAAAAGACATGGTCGGCGCGAAGAGCGGTACGTGTTTCAGCTAAAAGCCAAATTGCCCGACGACCTTGCGAAAAAATGGCCAACGGTAAGAAGCATTATAGCCGTGGAGCGCCATCGCGTGAGCAACGGTAAAGGCACTGTAGATACCTCTTACTACATTAGTTCTTTGTCACCAAACCACAAACTTCTGGGACACTATATTCGCCAGCATTGGCGTATTGAGAATAGCCAATATTATGTTTTAGATGTTGTTTTTAAAGAAGATAGCTCTCGTATCACTTTAGATGGCGCAGTTGAAAACATTGCGCTGTTCAGACGTTTTGTGATGAACATGCTCAAGCAATGCGATTGTGGCTCTCCGAGCCAAAAAGTGAAGCTGAAGAAAGCGAGTTGGAACGATGATTATAGGGCAAGAGTTTTCTTTGGGTTATAAATTGAGCAAAGTATGCTCCCACCCTGGGCAAAAGGTGGGGATACATTTGGCGATAGCCACTAGTTTGGCATTCTCTGGGCTGTTTTCATTTTTTACGGCAAATAAAAACACGTCGGCGCTCTGAACATGCATCTTCAAGTTGATTGGGTATATACTCTTATCCTTGGGCTAAGCAGAATTGAGGGCTTATGGGAATTAGGATATTTTTCAGTATTATTTTTTTGTTATCGAATACTGCGCAATCTGAGTCTTTACGTTTAGTGATGCCGCAATTCCCACCTTATACTAGTGAAGTTGATGGTCAGATTTCTGGTTTAGGGGTAGAGCTGGTGGAAGACGTTTTTACTCGACTAAAAACCGACTATCAATTGCGTACGGTACCTAACTATGCTCGTGCCATTGAAGAGGTAAGGTTAGGCCGAGCCGATGGCTTTTTCTTGGCGTCAGAAAATACCGAGCGCAGCCGTATTGCAGTGTTTAGTGAGCCACTATTGATGAACCACTGGGCTTGGTTTATGCGTAAAGATGACTTACGAGATCCAACCTCTGAAGCGTTTAAACATTCAGGACAAGTGGCGACATTATTAGGCTCTAATACCAACCATTGGCTTTTAATGGAAGGCTATAATGTGTTGACTAAAGCTAATGAGGTTGTTGATTTACCAACCATGCTGCTTGATATGAAACGCATTGATGCCGTATTTTTAGCAGAGAGGGTGTTTACAAATGAGCTTGCTCGGCAGCAATATTCTGTGTCGGATTACCGTCGGCAAGTACAATTAAGTAAACCTTTTGGAATTTACATTGCAAAAAGCTACGTCGCTAAACATCCCCAATTTATGATGCAACTAAATAAACAGATCAAGCTTGTTCAAGATTTAAAATAAATCTCTTTGTCGCGCCGTATTCCTTTAGGGCGCTGGGCCAGTATTCCACTCGTTGCGCTCAATCCTTCAACCCTTAACCTTGAAAGTATAAAGCCCCTCTGATAACTCAAGTTGCCTAGGGTCTGTTGATCTTTCGTGATTGTTTTTGCAGCGAATTGTTGGGTATTTATACAAGGCAGCGCTTTTGTGGTGTAGCTAGCTACACGAAAAGGCGATAACGCAGTAGAAATACCCAACAAACGCTGTCCTACGGATTAGGCTAAAAGCGTTTTGCCCATCGTTGAGCAGTATTTACTTAGAATGCTAAGCTACACACTGCTCGCCTTGCTCAAAACGCTTTTATCTCGAACAAAAATTAACCAGCAAAGATCAACAGACCCTAGGTATCGTTACCACGCTAAGATCTTTGCTTTAGTTTTTTGTCATCATTGGAAGTCACTCTATGCTGCTTAGAGATCAACAGCGTGTTCATCAAGCGGTTAATTACGTATTGGCAAACATTGCGTCGCCTTTGAGCATCGCAGAGGTGGCTAATCACGTCCATCTGTCAGCATTTCATTTTCATCGAGTGTTTAAGAGTATCACTAATGAGCCTTTTAACCAGTTTGTACGCCGAAAACGTCTAGAAAAAGCGTTTCATTCATTATTGCGTTATCACCAGCCTAGTATTACTGAAGTGAGTGAATGTTGTGGTTTTTCATCCCCAGCAAACTTTAGTAAAGCTTTTCAAGCTTATTTTGGCTTTTCTGCGTCTCAGCATCGTAAAGGGGCGCTCGGCATTGATAGCAAGAATGGAAAACTTTTTAGCAAGTACGGAAAAGAGATAAGCCCTGCGCTTTTATACAATGGTTCCCTCTCAGAGCAAGAGAGTGAGCGAGTTAGGGCAAATATCAAACGCATTGAAGTGGTATCACTGCCAGCAACCCATTATGGCGTTATTGCAAACACCCAAGGTTATGCTATTGAAGGGATTATGGATGCTTGGAGCCAAATGCGTGAATGGTTAGCGTTTAATGATATAGCGATTGAGCATGGTAAGACGGCAGGGTTTTGTTTCGACAATGTTTGGCTAACCCCAACTGAGGTTTGTCGTTATGAGTCAGCCTATGCAGTTGCCGATATTAATATGCTCAAGCAAGCAGGCATGTGTGTCAGAACCCAAGCCGAAGGCCGTTATTTGTTGATTGAATATGATGGCAAAATGAGTGAAATGCAGACGTTTTATTTATGGCTGCTGAGCGAGTATTTTCCTCAAACGCGGTTAACAATCACCTATGAATATGTCATTGAGCGCTATCTAGAGATAAATTGTGATCAAGACATAATGAAACTCGAGGTGCTGGTGAAAGTACATTAGTCTCGCCTTAACACGAACTCTGTTGCTCAGTAAGGCCAGTTTTAGCCAACTTCATTGGTATAAATGCAAGGAATGAATGATGAGCAATACCGATTTAACCTTAACCGCAGATGACGATTTGCGACTCAATGTGCCAGAGGCGGCTCTTAGTGAGCCTAATCCGCTGTTAACGGGCGGGATTTCAACGCAATTCATGAAATTGGCAATGCCTATCATTGTCGCGCTATTAATTAACGGTTTATATAGTTTTGTTGATGCGGTGTTTATTACCCGAGGAGTGGACGTAAATGCGATGGCGTCGGTGTCGGCAGTGTTTCCAGTTAACATGTTTGTTATTAGTGTCAGCGCTATGTTAGGTAGTGGTATGGCATCGATTATTTCTAGGCGTCTAGGCAGTGGCGACAAGGAAGGTGCGAGTCAGGTATTTTGCAGTAGCTTGGTTTTTGCCATGAGTTTAGGTTTGCTGTTAAGCGTGCTTATTTACTTACTACGCGAGCCTATTTATACCTTGCTAGCCTTACCTCAGGTACTTTTAGCCGATGCTGATACCTATTTGTTGCCTATATTGCTTGTTACCGTGATTAGCTTCACCTCGGGCACGTTAACCGAGAGTTTTCGTGCTTCGGGCAAACCACTCGATATGATGAAGGTGATGTTATTTGGCTCCGCGCTTAACGTTACCTTTGATGCCTTGTTTATTTTTGGTTTTGGCTGGGGCGTTGCTGGGGCCGCGTGGGCTACCGTGTTGGCAATGCTATTATCATTTGGCCTAGCAGTAAGGCTCCAGTTGTGTGGTAAAGATAGGTTGAAAATCACATCGCAGTATTTACGTTTTGATTTAAGCGTTCATAAGCGCGTGCTCGGTTTAGGTTTCCCTATTTTTCTCTCTCATAGCGGCTTTGCTTTTACTATCGCGGTGACTATTTTTGCGGTGACAAAATACAGTGGCGACCAAGCGAGCTTGCTAATTAGCGCTCATGGTTTGCTGATCCGCAGTTTTATGTTGTTATTTTTACCTTTGTTGGGGATGACAATTGCCCTGCAAACCTTGGCTGGTTTTAACTATGGTGCTGGACTGTGGGGGCGTGTAAAGCAATCTCTTTTAACGGCTATTACGATAGGCACAGTATGGACAACTCTAGTCACTTTGCTGTTAGTGCTGCGACCACAGTGGTTGTTCAGTTTATTCACTTCGGATCTTATTCTTGTTGAGGCCGCTAGTAGCATTTCATCCATTGTTTTTATTGGCTTTTTTAGTGTGGCTGCTGGCATGATGTGCAGCACTATTTTTCAAGCCATGGGCAAAGCGCTGCCGGCGATGTTGTTAGAGTCGGGTCGGACCTATTTACTGCTGTTACCGATGATTTTTGTGGTTGCCACAGATGCTAGGTGTTAACGGTATTTGGTGGGCTTTTCCGCTAACAGATGGGGTGGGGGTTTCGTTAGCAGTATTATTTACTTGGTATTATTTTACTAAGCGTTTACATAGTGTTAAGCCTATATTAAAAGGGGGCTAAGACTTACTGTAGACCTTTTTCCTTTAACTTGCTGGATGTTTAGTGGCCTTAAGGTAATATGTGAGGTTGTTGTATTGACTTAAGTGGGGAAATAATTTGAGTTTGCTAGGCCGTTTCTGTATTAAGTTAAGCTTGATAGCATTATTAATTGGTTCCAGCTTTAGTTTTGCTGCCTCACTAGAGGAGTGGGAAAAGCTGGAAAATAGTTCACTGTCTCCCCACGAAAAAATATCTCATGCGCATTCTCTATTAAAACAGCATACAAACCAGCAGTATCTAGCAGGTCAAGTCAGAGGTTATATTCAACTTGCCAGTTCTTATCTTTCTCTTGAAGAGATGTCCCAGTCTCAAACTTATTTGGATTCCGCCAAGGATTTAAACCAACAACTTAACTCTAGCCATGACAACTTAAGAATTAACAGTTTACAAGCTGCTTTGTTGGCGATGGAAGGACAAATGAAAGAAGCGATGGAGTTAGCCATTGCAAATTTAGCTTTATCGAAAACGTTCGATGATGAGTTGCTACAGGGCGATACTTTGATTAGTTACGCTTACATTATGCAGCTGGAATCGCAATTTGAAGAGGCGATTGAGCGCTTATATGAAGCTCAAGTGATTTTTGAGCGCTTGAACGATAAAGTTCGTATTATGACCACACATAGTTATTTAGCCATAATTTATTCCAAGCTAAAAAATTACCGTAAAGCGATTGAGTATTATGAGCATGCTTCTGAGCTAGCAGAAGAGCTGAAAGACAACTTTAGCTTGTCAATTTTCTATTACAATCTTGGCGCTGCCTTTTCAGGTTTGGAGAATTGGCCACAAACTATTCATTACTTTTCTAAAGCACGAGAGCTTAGTGTTGTGCTTGAGGATAACGTAGGTATTGCTTTATCCACTGCGCAACTAGGGCAGGTAATGATGCGCAATTCACAGTATCAAGACGCGCTGCCCTTATTACTGGAAGCCAATGAAATGTTGTTAGACAGCGGCGCCCTGTATATGCGAATGCGAATAAAATTAAATATAGCCATGTGTTATGCCAAAGCGGGTGAGCATGATGTAGCAAGAGCTTATGTGACCGAAGTTGAATTAATGATGGCCGATGCGGGCTCTGAAGATGATCGATTTCCTTATTTAACATTAGGTGAGCTCTATGCTGAGCTGGGTGATTATCAAAAGTCATCAGAGATTTATTACCGTCATATTGACTATTTATTGGAAGACTTTGAAACAAAGAAAAAACTATCTTTACAACGCCTCGAGGTTGTTTATGACGTACGTTTTGAAAAATCGCGTAACGAATTATTACGCCAAGAAAACAAGTTAAAAGAATCGGAATTAGCTCGCCAAAATCAGTCTCGGCTTATTCTGGCGTTAACATTGGTGCTAGTTTTGGTATTTTTAGGCTTTACCTTTCGTCAAACTCGGATCCAGCGTAGTCAAAAACGTCGCTTTAAGGCGTTAGCATTCAAAGATGATCTGACCAAAATCGCTAATCGTCGCGGTATCCTCGATTTTGCTCGTAACAGTTATAACCAAGCTCAAGTAGATGACACCAAGTTAGCGCTCGCTATTATCGATCTTGATCATTTTAAGCAAGTTAATGATACCTATGGCCATGATGTTGGAGACCAAGTTCTAATTTACTTTGCTAATATGGCTGGCCAATGTTTGCGCCGTTATGAAATGGTGGGGCGTTATGGTGGCGAAGAGTGGTTAGTGGTGTTACCAAAAGCTGAGGTGAAAGATATTCAGCCGTTATTCGATAGATTAGCCAAGTGTTATAAAGAACGAAAACCCAGTGGGTTACCCACAGAACTAAACTTGGGCTTTAGTATGGGCGTTGTAGTCACCCAGTATAGTGATGATGTTACCGTGGAAATGCTGTTAAAAATAGCGGATGAGGCTTTGTACAAAGCTAAAGAGAATGGTCGAGGTCGCTGTGAAGTAACAATATTGCAATAGCAAAAAATGTTTGTTTACTCTATTGAGCACTCAAGACACCGGAGCATGAATGGCTTTATGCTGAATTTAATAGCCGGATTGGTGGCCTATTGTTTGAAAGACAACAAGCCACACCTTAATCTAACTGATGTTGAGCTAAATACATTAGTAGTTGCTTAAGCAGATCTCAGGTTGTATTAGAACGCATTTTTTTGTTCGCATAAACGCAAACTTGAATCACTCTCTTGGCTAAATCTACACCAGCAACTGTCTTCATCATGTTGAACTCCAATTATTTTTCTACTAGCCATTAGAGGCTACGACTTATGAGAAGGGGTCCCATTATCTATCCTGCCAGAGGGGGATATTGCTTTACCTATGGTCCAAGGCACAAAGATTTGAGAGAGCAAATGGCACCTAGAAAGGTAATTAGCATGGGCGATATGATTCAAGCTGTGGCCTTAATATAAGTTGGTTTCATCGTAAAAGCGGTTGGGTTTGACTTTGGTTAAGAACTCAGTAATTTCTTGATCTAGTATTGCAACCACAGCTTGAGGGAGTTGAGCTTTGTTCTTTAGGTAGCCGTGATCTGTTCTCCCCCCTAATTTGTCGGTTAGTTGATAGTATTTGTATATTTTTTCCCAGTTTTCTTGGGTTTTGTTTTTAAGTTTTTCATTGATGAATGCTAAATGAAAGGCGCCTTCGGCATAGCCTAGCTCCATCGCGTGCCTTAACTGTATCTTAGCCTTGTCCATGCCTATGTATTTATGAAAGTTATATATCTTTATCATCGCGGGCGCATAACCTCGCTTTGCGGCAGTGGTTAAATAACCTAGTGCTTGCTCTCTAATCGCAGGGTCTTT
>NZ_JAUOPX010000257.1:0-241 GCF_030547455.1 Motilimonas sp. 1_MG-2023
GTCTAGAGATACATGACGTAATTAAGGGGATACATACATTAATGTAAGTTATTGAGCGTTCAACATGGCTGTACCATTAACAAAATGAAACAATTAGTATAAAGGAGTGAAAAACTATCCCTGAAATATGCGCATTCAAGTTGATAGTCTATGCAAAGATTAACGATTTAACATATCTATATGGACACCTAACGAGGTTCAATTTTGGCTAAAGCAGGTTTCACAGATAAATGGCAATAAA
>NZ_JAUOPX010000258.1:0-241 GCF_030547455.1 Motilimonas sp. 1_MG-2023
GCACTAAATTGGTCAATTTCTAGCTGTTGGATTAGCAGAAGGGCCGAGACAAAAACATTGTACACTCCAAAGGCGGTGATCGCGATCTGGTTAATTGCTAATACTAGATCAACAGCCCCTTTGCTGGAGAGAAGTTGGTGCTCTTGAACTAATTGCCATTGCTACAAGTGCATAGTCAGCTCGTGAAGCGTCCCCGCAGGGCTTACTCTCAAAGACACCCCAAAATCGAGATGAATAAAAC
>NZ_JAUOPX010000259.1:0-241 GCF_030547455.1 Motilimonas sp. 1_MG-2023
TCAGAGCAAATTTTCTATATGGATATTATTTTAGCATCATTGTATTTTAATATTCTATCCGATTATTTAGAGCACTATCTCGTAATTATGGTGATAATTCTCTGTTAAATGTTTCTACCTTTTCTTGATTTTAGAATTAAATTTTTACTTGTGTGCCGCTGTTAAAATCTAGATCGGGTAAATTAAATCATATTTTTCTTTGTTTTGCTTTTTTTATACTTCTTTTTTTTCACCTGTCCCC
>NZ_JAUOPX010000260.1:0-241 GCF_030547455.1 Motilimonas sp. 1_MG-2023
AGGTGTAATTTTAAATTTTTGTATTTTTGTGTTTTTTTTTACATAATGTGGGGTTGTTTATGACTATTATATGCTTTTTTTGTTGTAGATTATGTTAGTATTCTTGTTTTTTGTGTTTAGTGTTATATACCATAGGGATCGCTGTTTCACAGTAGAGAAGGGGGATATTCTCGTGGTTTATTTTATCATTATTACTGGTTATTTTTTTTATGTAACTTTTTGAGATTTAGCTTGATAGGTT
>NZ_JAUOPX010000261.1:0-240 GCF_030547455.1 Motilimonas sp. 1_MG-2023
CGTGGCGTCTAATGAAGCCATAGTAGAACAGGTTAAGCAGTATATTGCAGAATGCCGTCAAAGCAGCCTCGGCGGCATGCAAATCTACATTTCCAGTATTTGCCAAGCGGCCAACAAAGGCGACGCGCTTGCGAATTCAGTGCTTACTAATTTCGGTAAATATCTCGGCCAAGCAATCGCGATCATGGTGAACTAATTTAACCCTGAAAAAGAGTTAATTGCCGGAGAGATAATGGCGGC
>NZ_JAUOPX010000262.1:0-240 GCF_030547455.1 Motilimonas sp. 1_MG-2023
ATTTGTTTTATAAAGCGATGTGAATAAATGGCTTTTAACTGACTAAAAGGCACATAGTTACGCTTACTATGGCTATTTTTGTCAGCTTGGTTTTTGCTGAGTTGGGAAGTTGCTTGCTCTTATTGAGAGCTGGCAACATCAGCACTGTGCATCAAACCAGCAACATAACGGCTTTGTTCCAAGAGCGCTAAATGCTCAGGTAGCCGCATCCACTGCCGCAACAAAGCCGCGGGGATGGTC
>NZ_JAUOPX010000263.1:0-239 GCF_030547455.1 Motilimonas sp. 1_MG-2023
CTGTGTTTGCTGAAATGTTTATGCCGATGTTGGCAGTGTTTACGATTCTGCTGCAATACCAAGTTGGCCATGAAATGTTTTGGCCGAATACGGTAGGCATGGTTTTATTTATGGTTAGTTTACCGTTGCAGGGGATTTACTGGTTAGGTAAGCGTGCGCACAGCCCGTTACCGCCTAGTTTGGTGCGCTGGTATCACCAGATCCATCAAATAGTAGCGCAGCATAGTAGTGAAGAGAAT
>NZ_JAUOPX010000264.1:0-239 GCF_030547455.1 Motilimonas sp. 1_MG-2023
GAACATTATTTTTCGTAGTACTTGGCTGAGCTCAACCGTTCGGTTAGAAAATACATATTAAAATAGTGATCTTATGAACAGCGGTAAATTTTTTGTAATTGAAGGACTCGAAGGTGCGGGTATAAGCAGCGCAGTTGCAGGTGTTAAAGCTTGGCTTAGCGCCATTGGTGTGCTAGAAATTGTATGTACTCGTGAGCCGGGTGGTACGCCATTAGCGGATAATATGCGTAGCATTGTTA
>NZ_JAUOPX010000265.1:0-239 GCF_030547455.1 Motilimonas sp. 1_MG-2023
GTGAAAGTTTTATTTCAAAAACGCAAGCCGCTAAGCCTGCCAATATACATGTGGCCAAAGCTGCTGATCCAGCTAAAGCATAAAAAGTAGCCGAGCAAGTCGTTACTGAAAAGGTGAAGCCAACGCCTGCGCCAGCAGCTTCTCATGAGCCGGTTCAAAAAGTTGCTGAAACCAAATTCGAACACACCATGCCTGTTATGGCGGCTAATAATGCCGCGGTTAGTGGGGAGCTTGAGCAG
>NZ_JAUOPX010000266.1:0-239 GCF_030547455.1 Motilimonas sp. 1_MG-2023
ATTCTATAATTTCTCAGTATGAATACAGACAAAGTCTGGCTAGAATCAGGCAACCAATTAACACTCTCACTATCAGGTATTTTTCGGCCCTATGAACCAAAACACTAACGATATTAAGCGTCGCTTTATCATTAAACTAGGCAAGGCATAACACCAGTTAGGTACGCCCGCTTATCGCCTAGAATCGCACTTAAAAAGCGTAGCGGAAACCATGGGACTACAGGGTTCATTTATTGTCA
>NZ_JAUOPX010000029.1:0-56320 GCF_030547455.1 Motilimonas sp. 1_MG-2023
GACTTGCTAGGTCTTACCAGTCAGAGGGCTTTCACCTCCAATCTTCTACCGATTTAGCTCGGCGCACTGGATGTCCTATTATTTTTTATTTTGTCATAACGCCATTTAATTCAATTGTTTGGATTGAGATTACCTGCGACTTTGCAAACTCGCCGTGGCATTAACTAAATAGCATCGCGGTTTAATTAAGTTGCCTGTTCAAGTGCCGCCTTTAGGATCTCGTAGACTTTTGTTTTATCGACAAATTCATTGCTGGAAATGGCACCAGATGCGACATGTTCAGCCCAGACATTGGCTTCTCGTTCTGCGAGAACAATAGGGACGCTCTCGAAGAGCCCATAGTATTCTGTTTGTGCGGGATCGGCTCCGGCATTTAACAGCATGGCCACAATGTTAAAGTAACCTCTATCGATGGCCTTGACTAATGGTGTACCTAACCAACTGCCGTATCCGGCATAAACTTGGTTCAGATCGATGTCTTTGGCGTATACCTCCAATACATCTTTTACCACCTGATGTCGGTGAGCCAAGTCGTCATCAAAGGAAGTAATCGCCTGCATAATGGGATTTGTGCTATAGCTGCTTCCAACAAAGTCACTAGCTGGCCCATTAATAACCTGAATCGACGCACCTAATGCTTTGGCTTTAAGCAGATATTCTCGTTGGTAGTTTTCACCGTAGAACATGTCGTAATTGATATACTTAATTCCATCTACTTCAATGAAGTAATCTTCATCCGATGTCGGGATCCACCAAGGGGCTGTAGCGACTTCGGCATCGTTGTTGACAACGAAAGAGCTAAATAGCTCGTCAAGAAACAGATTGTCGAGTACGTTTAAATAGTCGTCGGGAATGGCTTCACGCAGACTGTTTTTGACGTTTGTCGCCGCCAGTTCCAGATCCTCATTAGTATCTGTTACTAGGGTTTTGATGACGCGGGATTTGTTGCTCAGTGAATAGAATTTGTAAAATCCATATTCATGGTCGATGTAACCGAAGATCTCTAAATCAACATCACTGCTTGCGATAGCTTCTAGAAGATTAATCCAGTTATCACCTTGCGTATGAATGTAAAAAAAACCGCAATCTTTCTCGTCAGTTAACGGTTCAGAATAGCAATACCTTAGCTTATCCAAAGGTTCATCAGCACCAACAAAATGTGCTGCTAAAGCCACTTCGGTTAGATCATCAGCCACAGATAATAAAAACTTTTCATCGAAGCGCTCGCCACTGATTGGCGCTAACTTCTCGATATTGATGCTGTTTGATTTTAGGTATAAATGTCCATATGCTTCTGACATAAACGACTCTCGCTATGTTGTGTTTGATGCTTGCGTATTTTTGCATCTACTTAAGATTAAGATGATGAAATTTACCAACACCTTTTTATGGGTTTATGGCCGGATAAGCTGGGACTCCCGCCTAAATAACTAGGCAAATTTATACCAAGCCACCACAACAATTGCCAAATCTTGTGTGCTAATTTGCGACAAGCAAGTCTACTGTCGGTTCAGTTAAAACTGGAAATTGAACTGAAATGCTAAATTCTGAGCGGATTGATAAAAATCAAACATGACTGCACCAGCTCATAGAAACTGGCTAGATAGTATGGTTATGCGGCGGGTGGCGTTTTTTCAAAATAGTTGTACCACTGCGCTGTTATTGTCGAAAACTCTATTATTCCACCAGCAACACCTCTTGCTGGTTCACCTGCCAAAGCTCATGTTTGGCCATTACTTTACTGAACATTTTGCTTTGTAAATACAAGTTTAGCCACTCGCGTAGTTTCGGATACGGAGACTGCAAATACCATTGGCGCTCTACCCGCGCAAATTGGCGAATAAACGGTAATATGGCAAGGTCGGCAAGGCTTTCACGCTCACTCATTAAATAGCGATGCTGCGATAAACGCACCTCTAACTGTGCGATGTAGCTTTCACAAGCGCTACGACACTTGTCTAAGGTTGGCTCATGGTAGCGCTTGGCCGCTCGGTATTGCTCAAGACACGGCTTAAATTCACTGTCAAACTGATAAATTAAAGTGCGCATTTCATCTAAGTGCGCGGCGTCACCACTCATTAATAAATCTGCTGGGTCTTGCTCACTTAACGCCCACAACATCACTTCCAGGCTTTCTTCTATCACCATGCCATCACGGGTAACTAATACCGGCACCGTGCCCTTAGGCGAAGCAGCTAACATTTCAGCAGGTTTATCCTTTAATACGATATCACGCAGCAGTACCGGCAATTTTGCTTGATATATGGCCATTCTGGCGCGCATGGCAAAGGGGCAATTGCGCAGTGAGTAGATCACGGGCAATGGTTTGTTTTTATTAGTCATATTTTCATTTCCATGGCTATTAACATCGCCTTTACATGAAGACAACAAGGATAAATGCCCCGCAAAGATATTCATTGGCACCAGATACGGGTAACATTCGCCCTTTAATGTTAACCGAGACCTTGTGAAGTGATGAAGCCAAAGATTGAATTATTAGCCCCCGGCGGTGATATTGACGCCATTAAAGCCGCAATTATTGCGGGTGCTGACGCCGTTTATTGCGGATTAGACAGTTTTAATGCGCGTAATCGCGCGGCCAATATTTCGTTCGATGAACTCGTTGGCGCCATCAGACTTGCCCATCAATATGATTGCCAGATCTTCTTAACTCTCAACATCGTGATTTTAGAGCACGAATTTAAAAGCTTGGTTAAATTACTCAACCGCTTAGTGAATACGACCCTTGACGGCGTGATAGTGCAAGACATCGGCTTATTGTATGTACTGCGTGAATACTTCCCGACGCTGGATATTCACGCATCTACCCAGCTGACCACCCATAATGCCGGGCAAATTCCCTTTCTGAAACAGCTTGGCGCCAGCCGCGTTAACTTATCACGCGAGCTAAACTTACGCGAAATCACCGCACTGGCTAAAGTCGGCCAGCAGCACGATACCCTACTAGAAGTGTTTGTCCATGGCTCGCTGTGTATCGCGTTTTCTGGCCTGTGTTATTCCACCTCGGCCAGTGCCGGTAACTCGGGTAACCGCGGGCGTTGTAGCCAAGCCTGTCGCGAGGAATATGAAACCACCGAGTCAGGCAACAACTTCCCACTCAACATCAAAGACAACTCGGCATTTTTTGATTTACCCGCGTTGATCAATGCTGGCGTGTATTCGTTTAAAGTGGAAGGACGCATTAAAGGGGCTAACTACGTTCACACGGTGATCGACAGCTTTCGTAAACAAATTGATGGTTATATTGAAACGGGCGAGCTCACCCAAGATGGCGAACGGCTATATAAAGTATTTAATCGTGATTTTACCAATGCCTTTTTACGGGGTGATTTAAATCAGTCAATGTTTATTGATAACCCACGGGATCATTCAAAACAGCATGCGGTGGAAAAATTCAAAGTCAGCCAAGGCGACGCCATTTCAGTGGTGCAGATTTTTGATGCCAAGCAGCAACTCCATGCCGACAAACAACAAATAAATGCCAGCGTTGATGAAAAAATCGCCCACTTGAGCATCGATAAAATCAAGCTCACCCTGCAGTTTGCCAGCGAACAAGGCCAGCCGTTAACCTTAACCGTGACCACAGCGCAAAATGACCATTTAATCAATGCCGACAATGCAACTAAAACCACTGTATTGACTTCACAAAGCCCTATGCAGCCAAGTGAAAAGTTAAGCGTCGATCAAGAAGCAATCGAAAAGCGTTTTAAAAACATTGCCAACGCAAACTATGAATTAGTGGCTCTTGATACGGCTGCGTTAACCGACGGCTTAAGCATTCCATATCGTGAGGTTACCCAGCTTAAGAACGACCTGTTGGCTTACTTAAATGAAGGCATTGCAACAGTACCCGAAGTAACCCTGCCGAAACTTGAACATCACCCTAAGCCCAGCGGGCAAGCGCCGTCACTTTCGATGCTGATTTGTGACCCCGCCGATGCCGCGCTAGCAAACGTGACCGATGGTGATATTTACTTTAAGCTGCCCGATGCATACAAACGTGGCTGTACTAAATACGTAGACTTCTTTCTAGAAAATCCAAGGCTGATCCCGTGGTTTCCCGCGGTGTTAATTGGCAAAGACTTTGACGTAGCGTTGAATATTTTAGAACAAGTTAAGCCGTCGTTAATTGTCACCAACAACACCGGCATTGCTTATCACGCCCAGCGCCTTGGCATTAATTGGATCGCAGGGCCGCTGCTCAATACCACCAACTCGTATGTGTTGTTGTCACTGCAACAAAATTTCGATTGTCGCGGCGCGTTTATTTCTAACGAAATCAGCAAGCAGCAAATTCGTCACATCGCAAGACCGAAGAATTTCAAAATGCTCTACAGTATTTATCACCCGATTTTGCTAATGGCGAGCCGTCAGTGCTTTTTCCAGCAAAGTGTGGGCTGTGAAAAGCCGCGCATTGATAATGGCTGTATGCTGTCATGTGATAAATCCACCAGCATTAAAAACCTGAAAGGGGATTCATTTGCTATCGATAAGCAAAAAGCGGGATACCCAAGTATTTATAACCAAGATCAGTTTTTAAATACCGAGATTATTGATGATCTTAGTGATTTGTTTGATGGCTTTATGATTGATCTAACGGATATTGGTGCAGGTGATAGGCAGTCGCCGGACAAAATTACATTGATCAAACAATTTGAAGCCTTGCTTAGTGGTCAATCTGAGGCCAGTCAGGTTTTAGCGAGCCTAGTGCCTGAGTCGACTTACCAGCAATATCAAAACGGCTTGTAAATGAACCATGTATAAGAAGTGCGTCACGCACTTCTTGTTCAAGTTTTTAATACAGCCCTAATGCAATGCCGCTCTAAACGCGAGCTTGCTGCAAATTTCACCTTCAGCAACCAGTATTTGCTCTAAGCGTTCGTCCACTTCAGCCTTATCAAAATATTCATACGCCAGTTCAATAAATAAGTTTTTGTGCTTTTCTTCTGATTTGGCAATGGTGACATAAAAATCTTTTTCTTTACCCTCAGGTAAGGCTTGAGCCACTAAGTCAAAACGTTCGTGACCGCGCGCCTCTATTACCCCCGCCACAATCAAACGATCCATGAAAAATTCATTACTGCCGTTACGAAATAACGATCTCACTTGTTTGATGTAGGGGTCTTTTTCGTCTTTGGCTAAGTTCACGCCGCGCGCTTGTAATAACTTAACCACTTGCTTGAAATGGATCATTTCTTCAATCGCCAAATCCGCCATGGCGCGTACTAATGTTTGGCGGTCGGGATAATGAGATAACATCGCCATCGCCATGCCTGCAGCCTTTTTTTCCGCCCCTGCGTGATCTTGTAAAAACGCGTCAAAATCAGCTAACACGGCTTCGGTCCATGCAAAGGGCGTATGGTATTTTAATTCAAACATAATGTTGGCTCTGCAAAATGGGGGGATTCTACCTGCTAGTAGTGCAACGTTTCAACCTTCCCTCCTTGGGTTGATTCAACTTTCAACGGGTGCTTTATTTGCTTCCATGCCGTTACTTTGCCCGCCATATTGATACGCTCAAATCCATCGTTAACATCAAGGGCTCTCGGCGGCGCTAAAAAATCATATAAAGATCGGTAACTTTGCGGCTCGGCAACATCAATAACCAGTAAAGCTTCGGCTCGATTACTAAAGTGGGCTTTCACTTGCGCAAGATGACGCGCATAGCAAAGTGCCAAAAAGTTATCGTCATGGATGTTTTCTAAGGTCAACGGTGAAAATACCCTTTTATAACAGCGCTTTAAAATAGGATTAAACCCGCCATCTTCACGCATTAAATTAGTAAACATGCGTAATAATAATTGTCGTATTGAAGGGATCCAATCTTTTAGCTCCCGTGTTAAATAAACAAATTTAGCATCAGGATAAAGTATATCTAGCTCTGCATAATCGGCAAATATCGGCGTGTCGGCTAACACTTGGGCTTGCTCAAAGGCGCTGCGAGTATAAGCTGTGTGAGCAGTTGTAAATCCCATTTTTAATGTTGCCAAACAAACACTGGTTGTCGCGGTGCGCGGTAACCCAATTATGAAAACCTTTTTCGATTTAAGCATTTTTCCTTCCAGTAAAACCCTGTAACATAACGCCAAAATATTGCATCCGGTATAATAACAATTATGCATATTGGTTATATAAATTGCATAATGGATAATACTCGCCATCCCCAGTTTTAGTATTTAAAGAAGAATTGAGATCAACGGATGATTACGTTCAATAAATTATATCGTCAGCTTACCTTATTATTCGTCATCTGTTGCTTTTCAAAATTAAGTTATGGTCATGAAGTTACCCATTCAACAGTTGAGCTTAGTGCCCAAGAGCAGGCTTTTATTCAAAGCAACCCTACTATCACCTTAGCAAGTGGTGACTCGTTTGAACCTTTCACCATATTGAATGCCGATGGCAGTGTAAGTGGTTTTGACGCCGATTTGCTCGAACTCATTAGCGAGCGAACGGGATTAAAAATCAATCTTGCATTAGGCAACTGGGAAGAGATGCAAACACGCGCAAAACGCCGAGAGTTTGACGGCATTAGTACCGCAAGCCCAGGCGATGAGCGCAAAACCTATTTGAACTTCTCTCAACCTTATACCAAGTTATATTCAGTTGTGCTGGTGCAAAAACATAATCCTCTTAATATCCGCAATATTGATGACCTCGACAATAAACGCATTGCTCTGCAAAAAGGTAACCTCACCTTTGAACGTATGGCAAAGGAAACTGGCATGAAGATGACCCCTGTTTATGTTGATAGTATTCATGACATGATTAAAGCGGTCGTCTCTGGTCAAGCTGATTTCACTGTGTTAGATGAGTCATATGCATATGTGGCACAACTAGTTGGTTTAGAAAAATTAATAGAGCTTGGCTTTGTGCTTGGCAAGAAGCCCTTTGAACTCGCCTTCGGCCTACGCAATGATAAACCTGAGCTAGTCAGCATTATCAATAAAGGCTTAGCCAGTGTTACCGCTAATGAAATGCTAGTGCTGCGTAATCGCTGGTTAGGCGGATTTGGCAGCGACCGCTACGGCGATATAAATACCATCCCATTTAGCCCCAAAGAAGCACAATTTTTAAAACAGCAACAACGCATTACTGTCTGTGTCACACCAAATACAATGCCCTTCGAATCAATGGATAAAGGCAAACATGGCGGAATGAGTAAAGACTATTTAGCCATACTTACTCATCGTCTAGGCTTGAAAACAAACATCTACTCTACCCGTTCTTGGCAAGAAACTATCCAGGCTTTAACCAAGGGTCAATGTGATATAGCAGCCCTTGCGATGCAACCTAGTCGTAATCACCATGCTATTGACTACACAGCTCCCATTATAACCAGTCCAATCAATATCATCACACAACAAGAAAATCAGAGCATCGACGACATTAATTCTTTAGCAAATAAAAAAGTCGCCATGGTTCACGGTACCCAGTTGGTTGAGTTCATCCGTAAGCATTACCCTAACATACAAGTTATTGGTACAGACAATTCGCAGCAAGCTTTGGAATCCGTCAATACAAAGCAGGCGGACGCTTACATTGGCTCTGCCGTTATTGCCCGACATATAATGCTTACTCAACCAAATTTCAATTTAAAGGAGGTGGATGTCATTCCATATGAAATGAAACTGAGTGTGGCAGTTCGAGCTGGTTTACCCGAACTGACAAGCCTATTTCAAAAAGCCATTAATTTAATGGATAAAAAAGAAAACCAACAAATTTATAATAAATGGGTCACGACTCAATACGAGATAAAAAACCATTACCAAGGCGTCATAAAAATAAGTTTAGGCTTATTAAGTATCATTATTGCCGTGCTGCTGTGGAATTATTCTTTACGCAAAGAAAAGCATAAAACTGCCCTTGCTCTAGAGCAGGTAAACCAAATGAACCAATTACTGGCGAAAAAAAATGATGAGCTTGCCTTGCTCGCCAATACCGATGAGCTTACCGGTCTCTGGAATAGGAAAAAAATTAATGAAACCTTAAGTCATGAATTTTCATTGGCGCAACGTAATCAATATGATTTTGGGGTGATCTTAATTGACATAGATTTATTTAAAAGTATCAATGACAGCCATGGCCATCAAATTGGTGATGAGATCCTTATCGAGTTTGCCAAACAATTACGCTACCTTGCTCGCGGGTCTGATTTAGTGGCTCGCTGGGGCGGTGAAGAATTTTTAATTATCTGTCCCCTCACGATAGAGTCTGAATTGTTGCAAATAGCAGAGCGCCTGCGCAAGAAAATCTCGATACTGAAGTTTGAACACATTGAATCGTTAACCGTTAGCATGGGCGTAGCAGGTTACCGTAATGAAAAAAGTTACCAAGCACTGCTAAAGCGAGCGGACCATGCCCTATATCAGGCCAAGCATGAAGGCCGAAATCGTGTCGTACTCGCTTAACTATGTTAGATAAACACTCATACAGTGAAATACAACAGATCATCACATAGCCTCAGTTTTGCTGAAGACTATCAGGGGAAAATAAACATATTTTACCTATCCAGTGCGCGCGTTACCTAATCCCTGAGTGATTTGGCTTTGATTACTCGTCAGGTAGTCAATATCCTCTAGATATGCCAAATGATGGCCTGCAGCGATATGCTGTTGAAAGTCGAGATTGCCTTGCTCGGCTTGCACTTGCATAAAGTTCACTAACACTGTCAAACGCTCAATCATATTATCGACCAGCGTTATACGCTGCTGATGCGCTAAGCCATAAGCCTGGCAAAATAATCGCGCTCGGCTGATTTGTTCATTAAGCGTTCCTATTGCATCATCAGGGTGAGTTTTAAAAGGCGCCCAACAATAGATGGCATAAGCTAAGTCCCAGATTCTCGGCCCGGGGTGAGCGGTGTCAAAATCAAATAAACCGACCACTTGCTCATCTTCGAAAGCCACGTTGTAAGGTGCATAATCACCATGACAAATCACTTCAACAGGCTCTCGCACCGGCAACATCCAGCCTGTATGACTTTCTTTTTCTGGCCAATTTGCACTGCAATCATGAATTTGGCGTAAAAACTTGGCTGCACTGCGCAAGGTATCACAAGAAGCAAACGGCCCAGCTAGGTGCCCATCACATATCTCTCCAGCCACTAAAGTCAAAATCTCACGACCATCAGGTGTCATGCCTAAACATTCAGGTACGCCAGTAAATTGTTGCTCAGCTAAATAGGCTAAAAACTGATGGACCGCAGGTGTCCAGCTGCCCGTTTCCCGGTACACACGGCTGTGTTGTAAGATAACTTTGTTGTTACCGCCGTGTTTATTGGGTAATTGTTCATCCGTTGGTTTCAATGGTGTCATACGGCCTGTGATTGCTGCTTGTTGAATTGTTGTTTGGTGATGCGATAGAGACAATGTGGCGCTAATGGATGCTCAGGTGCTAATTTTGGGTGCAAAAAATTTTGCTCTATATTAATCATTCCCAATTTAGTCATTACCCGCTGTGAGGGTAAATTTGTTAAGGTTGTAAAAGCATAAATAGCGGGTTGCTCAAGCTGTTCAAACGCAAATGCTAACGCGGCTTGCGCACCTTCTGGCGCATACCCTTTACCCCAGTGTTGCTTTGCTAAGCGCCAACCCACTTCAATAAAGGGCGTATTGGGAATGGCATCCTCTTGACAATGTAAGCCAATAAAACCAATGAATTCGCCCGTTTCTTTTAATTCAACAGCCCAAAACCCCCAACCGTTATCGGCAATGAGTCCTTTCGCTTTATCCGCCAAGGCGTCACTGTCAGCACGTGTTAGGATATTGGGAAAATAGCGCATTACATTTTCATCAGCACTCATTTGCGCAAAAGGCGCATAATCTTCATCTTGCCACTGCCTTAATATCAGCCTCTGGGTGCCTAGACTTGTTATCATATTATTTCTTACCTATTGAACCCTATGAATAATATCTAATAAATTCAAACAATTGACAAGACAGTATTGAGAATAAAAAAGGTGAAGCACAGCTTCACCTTTTTCGTTGTAAATTTGAACTAATTTGCTCAAATATTATTGCGTCACTTCACAGCCCAGCGTACTGTTTGAGTTAAGATAAACAATATCGCCCGTTGGTGCATAATCAGAAGCAACCACTGAGCCTTTGTTTTTGAAGTAAGAATAAAGTACTTCAGCATCTACATAACCACTTTGTACTGGATTTAATGTTGGGTAGCCATCGCCACCCGCTGCGTTGTAACTTGGTACACTAAAACTATAAGTATCAGCAGCACTGAATGCTTTACCATTAATCTCACTAATATCGACCGTCTTTGCCGTACAGTCTACAGCCATTTTCACGCCTACAACTTGCGCATAGGCACCCGAGCCACGCTGTAAAGACATTACCGTACCGAGGTAATCGCTAATTTCAGCCCCCGTCATGCTACTGTAAGTGACGGTGTTGCCAAACGGTTGCACGGTAAGTACATCACGGTAGGTAACATTACCTTCAGCAATTGAAGCACGAACACCACCTGAGTTCATCACACCAAAATCAGCATTCACTTTTTCGGCCTGAGCTTTAGCAATTAAGCGGCCTAAATTAGTTTGTTGGTAACGTACGTTCGCACGCTCTCCGTCCAACAATGCATCTGTTGTTGCAATTACCTCACTTAGTTTACCTTGGCCTTTATCTTGGTATGCCTGCAGCGTCTGCTTTAGCTCGGCATCAGGCACAATTTCTTCACCAATATAAACTTTGATTTTATCGCCATTTTCATCGCGCCGATCTTCACCGTTAGCATCAGTCAGGGTTTTCTTAAGGTTAACTGGGATCAGTTCATAACTTGCAAGCTTTAACTTACCAGCAATGTATTCAAAGTCAGCACGGCCCACATACTTACCCCATTCGTGGGCTTGCATGATATAAGCGCCTTTTTGTTGATCAGGGGCGCAAGCACCGCCAGGTTTATAATCCGCGTAGTCATCTGAGCCAGGCTCCATGCAAACAGGGTTTTGCGAGTGACCACCAATAATACCGTTTAATAAACCTTCATCTAACGAGCGCGCCAACGCCACATCACCTGGCGCATTACTGCCATACTGAGCATTTGCGTAGTGACCCATGTGCGTTGCTGCAAAGATAAGATCTGCTGCCTTGGCCGCTTTAATTTCAGCAATCACTTTTGCTATTTCTGTTTGTGGATCAGTAAAAGTTAATTCACTGATAAATTCAGGGTTACCAATTTTAGCAGTATCTTTCGTGGTCAGGCCAATCACCGCCACTTTTAATCCGTTCACTGCAAATACTTGGTATGGTTCAAAATAGCGTGTACCGTCGGCTTTATAAATATTAGCCGCTAACATAGGAAAGTTAGCTAATGCGCGCTGTGTGTCTAAGACACTTAATGGATTATCAAACTCGTGGTTACCTACCGCCATGGCATCATAACCAATCGCATTCATACCGACAAAATCTGGTTCCGCGTCTTGTAAATCTGACTCCGGAACACCTGTATTGATGTCACCACCCGAGAGTAATAGTGCTTTACTGCCGTTGGCTTCAATTTCGCTGCGTAAACGATCAACCAGCGCCTTTCTTGCGGCCATACCGTATTCACCGTCAGAGTTATGCCAAAAACGTCCATGATTATCATTGGTATGAAGAATAGTAAATTTGGTACACGGCACACCATCACACGTATTGGGTGCGACCACTACCGGCACTTCTGCCTCAGGTGTTTTTACTGCTGTCTTATCATCACTACTGTTACAACCAGTTAACGCAAGCATTAATGCACTGGCAACAAGCCCATGTTTAAAATTAAACGACATACTTTTTTAGTCCTTTATATAGTAAAAATAATTACTCTCCCAACAATAAACACCTGCTTATATAACGCTAAACTAGTAGCGTTGTGCAGTTTGTTTCACCGAGATTGAAGTAAAATCACAGTTACTATGCCGTCTGAATATGAACTTTTTTAGACACTCGTTCACAATTATTTAAAATAAACAGGGGGAATTTTTTAATATTAACCAGTACTGTTGATTGGTGATATTTTTGTAATTTAAAGGGGTATTTTAAGCTGCGATGGGGAAAATAGATTGGTAAAAAAATACAGAATAAATCAATGGGTAAAAAACCCATTGATTTATTTGAAGAGTTAAGCCTTTTGCCAAATAACTTCTACGCCATCAGTTCCTGCGATAGCCGTTTCTAATAAAACCAAAAGCGCATGGTCTGCGCCTTCGTCTTTAAATAGTTCTAATTGCGCAGGACTGATCCAATAATCTTGATCGGCACTGTCCTCTTCTTCTAATTGATCAATTAAAAATTGTAGTTGTGACTCTGTCAGTTCGCCTAGTAACACATTCGTTTCTTTATTTAATAGTTTGATCATAATACTTCCTTAAATCGTTATTGTTTGTGGGCTAATCCAGCCAAGTTAGCAATATTGGTGTCAAAGCCATCAATACTTTGCTGATTCTTTTTCAACCAGTACGCCTCGATACCTTGTTCTCCTTGTTTCTCAGACCAGTCGGCTAACGCCGTTCGCTGTTGCTTAAAATCAAACAAAGGTACCGACATGCCGCAAGATGATTGCACTAAATCGATATCTAACAAATACAATTGGCGCGCAGCAATACTGGCGGGGAACAATGATATATAAGACTGCCATAATGGGTCATTTCGATGTAGCACCTGAGCCTGACCATAAAGGCGTAAAATAATTGGTGCGCCTGCAAAAGCACAAAACATGATTGTCATTCTTGGGTTAATTTGCACATGAGCCGACGTTTCATTACCACTGCCAGTCAGGTTAAGCCAAATAACTTGATTTTTATTCACCACCCGAAATGAGTCAGCGCCTTTTGGTGAAACATTAACCCGACCTTGCTCGGCAGCGGTGCCGACAAAAAACATCTGCTGTTGGGCAATAAAGTCACTATGTTTGTCTTGTAGCTCAGTAAACTGCTGTCCCATAAACACTCCCAATCTACCATTGTTTGCCACCAATACGTTGGCAACAGCTCAGTTGTCATATTTATATCAAAATAATTCAACAAGCTAAACAAGTTTAAACTTGAAGTACAGCATATTACGCTTTCATTTACTGGCCTTAACTGCAAGAATTCATCTGCGTAAGGATTACAGAAATGATGAGAATATAATGTTTAAACACATGGCAATACTTAGCCTTTTCGCGTTACTAACTGGCTGTTCAAGTTTTTCAAATACCCATTTTGCAGATCTCTATGGCCCAGCATTGGTGCGCGATCGTATGGTCAACCAACAAAGTAGCGACGCAATATTTTATCACCAAACAGTGCGACCAATTTTGGATCAGCGCTGCGTGGTTTGCCATGGTTGCTACGATGCGCCCTGCCAGTTAAAGCTCACCTCGCCGGAAGCCATTGAACGAGGCAGCTCTAAAGATAAAGTATTTAGTGGCACGCGTTTATTTGCCGCTACGCCGACACGCTTGTATGAGGACGCTGCCACCACCGAGCAATGGCGTAAAAAAGGCTTTTCTCCGGTATTAAATGAAAGGGAACAAACCGAGCAAGCCAATGTGGCCGCCAGTTTGATTTATCAGGCTCTGCTACTAAAACAAAAACACCCTTTAGTTGATACTCGCGCTCATGCTGACGCGTTTGATTTTTCATTAGATCGCAACCAACAGTGCAGCACCATCGAAACCTACCAAGACTTTGCTAGCAATAACCCACTGGCAGGAATGCCTTATGGTTTACCAGCCATTGCTGTCGATGAACAGCACCAACTAACAACTTGGATTAAAAATGGCGCCAAAATGGCTGCAAAACCGCCCTTAGCCAACCCTATACTACAAGAGATAGATCTATGGGAGCGCTGGCTTAACCGCCCTTCCCTTAAATCACAACTTGTTGCGCGTTATATATTTGAACACCTTTATCTTTCTCACCTCTACTTTTCAGCATTAGCCGATACCGCAAATAGTCCTGAATTTTTTACTCTAGTGCGCTCAAAAACACCACCCGGTCAGCCAATTGAACGGATTATTACTCTACGGCCTTATGATGACCCCAAGGTCGAGCGGGTCTATTACCGTTTTCAACGCGAGCGCGAGACCATATTAGCTAAAACCCATATGCCTTACGCTCTTAATGAACAGCGTATGGATCAGCTAAATCAATTGTTTTATCGCGTCGACTATCAAGTCACGGCTCTTCCAAGTTATGAACCAAGTGTTGCTGCCAACCCATTTATAGCTTTTGAAGCTCTACCAGTAGCAGCGCGTTATCGCTTTATGCTCTTGGAAGCACAGAACACCATAATGGCATTTATTAAAGGCCCTGTTTGCCGAGGTCAAATGGCGTTAAATGTCATCAACGACCATTTTTGGGTGTTTTTCTCTGAAGGGAGCTGGGAAAACAGCGAAGGGTTAGCCCAGTTTTTAGCGCAACAAAAAGACCATTTACGGATCCCTGCTGAGTCAGCCAGTAATTCAACGGTGCTCAGTAGCTGGTTCACCTATTCAAAAGCGCAAAAACGCTACCTTAAAGCGAAACAAGGTGCTCTTGCACAAGCCTTTGAGAATGGCGAAAAACTCGATTTAGATTTGGTTTGGGACGGAGAAGAAACAAACACTAACGCTGCCCTAACTGTATTCAGACATTTTGACAATGCATCTGTTGTGAAAGGCTTAGTCGGGCAAGCGCCAAAAACAGCTTGGTTAATCGACTACCCGATACTAGAGCGTATTCATTATTTACTTGTCGCTGGGTTTGATGTCTACGGTAATGTTGGTCATCAACTGAATACTCGCCTTTATATGGATTTCTTACGCATGGAAAGCGAGTTCAACTTTCTCGCTTTATTGCCACCGGACTCACGTATATCAGAGCGCGATCACTGGTACCGCAATACCAGTGATAATATTCAAAAATACCTTAAGGCCGAGCAAAGTCAGTTTCATTACCCAAGTGATGTTACCTACCAAACTAACCAGCATAAACTTGAGTTGTTTAGCATGCTAAAAGCAAAGCTCGGCCCTGTGTTAAAAAATAACTACGACTTACAGCAAGTGGATGTTAGCGCCAGTGAATGGGCAAACCTTGCCACACTATTTGAACTGCCAAGCACTGCTGTCAATCAGTTAGCCGAGGTATCGGTGTTATTGGTACAAGATGGCAAGCAACAGCGACTCTATACCCTGATTAAAAATGCAGCTTACAGCAACATGTCCAGCTTGCTTAGAGATAGCAATAATCGCTTACCTGGCGAAGATAACCTGACGGTTGTTCGAGGGCTTATTGGTGACTACCCAAATGTGTTTTTGCATATTCAAGCAAGCCAAATCCCACAGTTTGTCAGGACATTACAAGGAATAAAGTCAGACCAAGATTACAGCCAACTGCTTGACCAATACGGCGTGCGGCGCTCCAGCCCAGTATTTTGGGCTATAAGTGATCGGGTATTAAACCAAGTAATGAAAGAGCAACCCATTTCAGGCGGACTTCTCGATTATAATCGCTTAGAAAATCGTTAATTTTTTTTGCAAACCCATTGAGGGATTTGGCTAATCTATAAGTTAACAAGCATCATGGCTTTGTAGTGGGTAAATGTAAAAAAGGCCTGTTTTGCAACAGGCCGTTCAATATACATATTGGTTCCAGTATTTAGCTTAAATCAGCTCTGGAATACTGCTTTCTAAGTTGGATTCCGTTTCCGTTTTGCCATAACCAAAACCACGTAAGCCAACCACATGTACGTGCTCATTGTTACCGTGGGTTTTACGAATAAGCTTATAGGTGGTGCCATTTTCGGGGCTGATATTCTCCGGCGCGGCGATAATCAACTGCATGTTTTGACGCTCACACAGCTCAAATAAGGTAGAGATAGAGCGAGCATCTAAACGCGCAGCTTCATCTAAGAACAATAAGCGACAAGGTAGCACATCACGGGCGCGGAAACGGCGTGACTCTTCTTCCCACGAATGCAGCACCATCAACAAGATGGCTTGTCCAGTACCTATCGCTTCACCCGTTGATAACGCGCCACTTTCTGCGCGAAGCCAGCCTTCAGTGCCGCGGCAAACTTCAATTTGCATTTCAAGGTAGTTACGGTAATCCAATAAAGCTTCACCTAATACCTGATGGCTGCGCTCACCTTGATCTATGTGCGGATTTAAGCGTTGGAACAGTTTCGCCATCGCTTCCGAGAAACTCAGTTCATTGTTACCAAACAAATCTTGATGCTGCGCGCCCTGCTCGGCTAACGCGTTAAGTAGCGTTGAGTAGGCCTCTCGTAACGATACATTTAAACGTACGCCCGCTACCTGACCAAATGCCACACTTTGCAGCCCTTGGTTTAGGGCGCGAATGCGATTTTGCTCACGGCGAATGGTGTTATTGATCTTGCTGGCCACTTCATGAGCCGAAATCGACAAGTGAGATTCACGCTGCTTCAACTCATCGGTTAAGCGCGCTAGCTCAATTTCCATTTCTTCAATCGCTTCAACGGGGTCGTCACTGCGAATAATGTCATGACGAATACGCTGTTTCAGGTGCTGATAGACCGACACATAAAACATTACCTTACGCTCAGGCTGGCGACTATCTTCTGAGTAACGCAGTGCGTCGCGTAGCTCTTCATCATGAGCCACCGACATTCTCAACGTCCCTAATGCCTTATCCGACATGGATTTCAGTTCATCGCTATCTAGGTATTTCAGCTCAGCGCGATCAAGACGGCGTGCCACGTCATTTTGCTGCGCTAAGGTTTTAACTAGGCTCCAGCCGGATTTTTGCTTAACTAAGGCGGCGCGTGCTTGGTGATAACCTTTCTTCACCGACTTTTCGCTAGCGGTTAAGGTCGACACTTCTTTTTCAGTAACTTTTAAATGCGCGCCGCTGCTGTTGCGTTTATTGCGGGTTTCAATTAAGTCTTGTTGTACTTGCTCTTTATTGGCTTTTGCTTTGGCTTCACTGTCGTGACTCAGCACCACGCCTAGGGCCGCTAATTCGCTGTGATTTTCTTGCAAGGTTTGTTGTTTAGCTTTCAGGCTTGCAGACAACGCCACCTGCGTTTGTTGCTCTTGATTTAAACGCTCGCGACATTGCTTTTCTTGCGCTTGGGCTTGCTGGCGCGTTTTCTCTGCCAACACGAGTTTGGCTTTTAGCTCATCGTTAATTTGACTGGTTTGATCCAATAATGCTTGCGCATCGTGATACGAGAAATGAGCCAAACGGGCATGTAATTGCTCTAAGTGATAACACTGGCGTTTTTTCGCCGCTAACTGTGCATCCACTTGTTCCAGTGTGGCTTTTAGCACTTCAATGTCTTGTGGATCGTATTGCAGGTAGTCCACATGAGCGGCTAAGCCAGCCAATGCACTCTTATGCTGAGTTAAAAATTGCACGGCCTGACGCAGTTGCTCGGCCATCTCTTGCGCATTTTCCAATCGAGCCGTTACGGTATCATCACCAATCAAATAAGCCAGTGGCTGGATTTTATCCAACAGTTGCAGCTGAGCTTTAATGTTCTTGAGGGTTTGCAGTAATTGTGTTTGTTGCTGCTGCGCACTTTGGTTTTGCTGCTCTAACGCGCGAATTTCTTGCTTATTCGCTTCTAATTGCGCTTGCGGATCTGCTTCAAATACGACGGCCAGATGCGTTGCGATAAAGTCATTAAATTGATTGTATAAACGCAGTTTCTTTTGCTGCTCAAACGACACGCTGCCAAATTCTTCAATCAAGCTATCACGGGCTTTTTCAAGCTCTGCAATCCGCGCTTCACGCGCTGCGCGGCCAAACAGTGGCGTTTTTGGATGAGGTGAATAACGAAGCTGCCTAGCACCTTCACGTACCAATACCGCTTCACCTAAATCAGTGGCGTTAAATAGCTCTTCATCAAACGCATCGGGATCGCCTTGGATCAGGTATAAGTCTTCTGGGCAGTTTGCGACATTTTTCAGCTTTTCAATTGCCGCTTCTAAATCACGTACCACCACACCATAACGCGCGGGGCCGTATAGCGCAGAGTAATAAGGCGCATCTTCCAGCGGGATATCATCATAAACATCACTGAGTAATACGCCGCCCAAATCAAGGGCAATGCTGCCTAAGGTTTCGTCTGTTTCCCCGCCAGCATTTTGCAAACGACGAATTTGCTGTTCAAGCTCGCTCTTTTGCTGTTGTAACTGCTCTTTACGCTGTTTCAGTGTTTGTTCTTGCTGCAAGGTTTGCTGCATCACAGCGCTGACGCTGCCGGCATCTTCAAGGCTTTGCTCTGAAGATTGCTCAAGTTTTTGTTTTTCCGCCTGAGCCACCAGCCATTTTGGCGCAAACTGCGTTAGGCGCTGATTACTTGCCGTTAACGAGGCTAATTTTTCTTTGTTGGTGGACAGCATATCGGCTAATTCAGCTTGCTGTGCTTGCTGGGTTTCTTGCTCTAACAACCAATGGGCTTGTTGCTCGGCCACTTGCTGTTCTTGCTCAAGATTTACCGAAGTTTGACTGGCATAATCGGCTACCCATTGCGTAACTTGATCTTGCTGTTTTTGCTGGCGCAAGGCATCTTGTAAGCTGCGCTCAATTTCAGTTTTACGATTAGTCACGCCGACATATTCTTGCTGGCGTTGCAGCTGCAATTTGGCTTGGGTGAAGGCTTGTTTACGATCGACACTTGGCTCTATTTGCGTTAAATAGCCCAAGGCTTGTTCAAATTTTTCCAGCGCCGCATTAGCCATTTCTAGGCGATGCTTAGCCTCTAAGACTTGATGAGTTAACTCTTCTTCTTGCCCTTTAAACAAAGCCAGTTTGTCTGCTGCTAATTCCGGCATTAAATCAGGCGTATCGCAGCTTAATTTCGCTTGCTCTAGCGCCGCCACCGCTTGCTTGTATTGAATGGCACGGGTTTGCTGAATATCCAGCGCTTGTTGATAGTCACTTAATTGGGTTTTCAGTGAGTCAACCTCAGCTTCCGCCGCTTGTTTACTGGCTTCAGTTTCAATAAACAGAATATTGGCTTGTTCGAGTTTTTCCTGTTGTTCTTCAAGCTGCGCTAGGGTGATATCGATTTCAGCTTGGTATTGGCTAATTTTGCTTTGTAGCGCCACCGCTTGGATGACTTTTTGTAACATGTCGCTGGCATGCTCTAGTTCTTTTTCTAACATGCTTTCGCGGTTAGTCAGGTTTTCCAGCTCGTGTTGCAAATAAATAATCCGGCCTTGCTCTTCTTTGAGCAAACGCTGCGTGTCTTGTAATTTGGCGCGATGGCTGAGCGCTTCATCAGAGAATGCTTGGCGCTGACTGCCTAAACGAACATATTCCGCCGCCACGTAATGGGTGGTTTCGGTGATCAGGTTCTTAAATAAATCGCGATCACTTTGAGTTTGTTTAATGCGCTCTAAGGTGTGACGGTTTTCTTTGATCGCCGCTTCCATGTCTTGAAAGGCTTTGCGAATGCCGCTGTTTTCAGGCAATAAATAATCGCGCAATGAACGGGTAATGGTGCTGGAAATACCGCCGTATAATGAGGCTTCAATTAAACGATAAAACTTACTGCGATCTTTTTGGTCACGCATTTTTTTCGGAATAACGCCCATATCAAACAAAAAGTTATGATATTCGTTAATCGAATTATATTTAGTGACACGAGCACCGCCAATCTCTGCGGCTGCGGCGCGCAGCTCGCTAAATTGCCTCACCCGAGCTTGGCCAGAGGCTAAGGTTTCGAGTAATAATTCGGTCGGTTTAATCTCTTCAGGTAAGTCCATTAACGCAAACGGCGTAATGTTCACTTTTTTATCACGCCCTGCTATTTGTTCTAAATGCACGCCGAGCCAAATCACTTGGTCGTGAGAGTTACGCACCTGTAGCATGCTGTAACAAGGGCCTGATTTTAACTTACCGTATAAGCCTTTATCCCGTGAGGCATTAGAGCTGCCTGCTTCGGTGGTGTTACGAAAATGCAGTAAGGTTTGGTCTGGGATCATCGCCGTAATAAACGCCGCCATGGTGGTGGATTTACCTGCGCCGTTACCGCCTGATAACGTCGTCACCAGCTGATCTAACTCAAAGGTTCTGGCAAAAAAGCCGTTCCAATTAACCATGGTTAATGATAAAAACTTGCCGCGATTTGCCATGATTATACCTCTAACCCTAATTGTTCTTCGTTATCACTGTCTGCATCATCGGATTGTTGCAGTTTTTCATCCGTTGGCATGTCGTCGTCATGCACTATCGCTTCTCCTTCACGAATTAAGCGCATTTGCACTTCACGTGGGTCTTCGTCGGTGCGCACATCGGCGCCAAAACGAAAGATTGCTTCGTTTAGGGTGAATTTATCCACTCCGCCAATTAACGTAACCATGCCTAAACGGCGAAAACGGCGCAGACAACCTTTTACTTTCTCTTTTAACTTTTGCTTATCTAAATCTGAGCCGCCACTGCGCTGGTTCACCATGCGTAATAACTGCGTTTCATCTGCGAGGTTAGCTAGCTCTTCTAATAATTCCGTTAAGGTAAATACCCCTTCATTGGCTAAACGCTCTGGGCTTAAATATAAATAACACAGCACTTTGCCCACTAACATATCAAGCTCAGACAATACGCTGCGACCTAACAAGGCGTTAGATTTGGGCCTTAAATAGAAAAACCCTTCAGGGGCTTTAATTAATTCCACTTGATAACGGCGATAGAAGAACTCTAACGCTTCATAAGCATCGGCTAGGTATGAATGGGCCTGAAAATCATCACTACAGATATGCCGGCCACTGCGCAACTGCGCATCAATTTGCGGAAATAAAGGATTGGCTACCGCGCGGGCCAGATCCTGGGAAATATATTGTTCTGTGCTGTCGTTTAGATCGGTTATTTGCATCTGTCACTAACTCCTGCCTTTACTGGCAAAAAGCAAAAAATAAAAAAGTTGTTAAGTAAAAACTCAATGCTATTGGCCATCAGTGTCATAGGTATCAATATGATGCGCCTGAATTTTAGCCCCAGTGGTGTTAATGGGTCGCCATGGCGCCTGTGCCCCGGTAAATTTCACTTCCGCACTCGATAAGCCCAGTTTACAGGCTTCATCAATGACTAGGCGGGCAATATCAAAATGCTGCACACTGGGGTAATCGGCCAAGAAATCCCGTAACACCATGGCTAATTCAAGGGGCTGTTGATTGTCTTTAAACTGCGCCAAATAGGCTTCTACTCGCCCAGCCACTTCATTTTGAATATCCACCAGCTCTTGGTATTCCATTTCTTGTGGCACTTCACCGGTGATGGTTTCATCGCGGAAACTCAAGGTTTCATCGCGCAGCTCAAGAATACGGTCTTCTTCGGCTATCACTAAATGCCAGTTATGTTGACTGAAATTTTGTACCGACTCGCGTAAACGTTGACTAAAGGCGCGGTTTTTGTCCATGTCGATGGCGGTGCGAATAAACTTATGCACATGTCGATCGTAGCGGGTCCATAAATCGATAGACTGTTGACCCCAAGCAATGATGCCATCTAAGCGGGCTTGTAAGTTAAACACTAACACTTCAATGTGTTCGTAGTCTTCATTGCCGTGCACGGTTTCTTGAATATTAAGCAAACCCGACTGCAGCTTATCGCCCGCTGAGGTGAGTGTATCTTGCAATTCACGTAAATGACTGCTGGTTTCGGCTAATAGCTGCTCACAGGCGCTAATAGCTTGGCTCCAGTTTTGGTGCAGTAACTGGGCAATGTTATCTTTCGCTGCTTGTTGTTGGCTGTCCATGGCGCGCTGGGTTAAATCGATGCGCTCAAAAATATCTTCCACTGAGTATTTCAGTACACTGTAAACCGACTCATCCCAATATTGTTCATCACCGCCCTGCTTAGCCGCGTCATATACTTTGGTAATTTCAGCCGCAACTTGGGTGAGTAGAATAGACAATTTAACATTGGAATAGGTTTTTTGCTGGGCATAAAAGTTAACAATGCCCAGCGCTAAGGGCGTTAATCGATACAGGCTTGCGGTGTCCATGGTATCTGCGCCAAAGCGATTAAATAATTGTTGGCGACAAAATTCATTCACCGCGTTGTTAGCACGCTCGGTCTGAGTTTCATCCACTTGGCCAAAAATGTCGCTCACCAAACGAAACGCATCATGAAGCTGTGCTTCCGTTAATTCAGCCCCTAACTCTTGCTCTGCTACCACAGATACGGCAATCAAAAAGGCTAGTCGGTCAGAAGACAGATTTAAGCAAAACGCCTCTTGCTTTACCCAACCAACGAGCTCAGGTAAGTTCTTTTGTGCTGCTAGCGTGTATTTTTTGGTCATCGTGTTCCCAAATTTACCAAACGAGTTCAATCTATACCGCGCGACTCAAGTAAACTTGGGGAACGCAGTAATATCTGTATAATTGCTAAGAATCAAAAAGATAAAGTCGAAAGCCTGCTATAAATAAGGCCTTTGTTACCTTTTAACCGCGAAATAAAGCTATATTAAGCAGATTAAATAAGGCCGCTATTTTGGCACAAGCCGGCGCTGCATAAAACTGGTAATATTTGCGCAATTTCGCAAACGGAGATATTGCTGTGTTTTTACTCAAAAAGTGGTTAGGCGGATTGCTTAAACCCCTGCCATTTTCACTTATTCTGCTTACCTTTGGTTTATTACTGTTGATAATGACCAGCAAACAACGCTTTGGTAAATTTGTCCTCTGCTTGGGTTTGATAACGTTATTAGCATTTTCATCTGAGCCTGTCAGTGGCTATCTTATTGCCAGCCTAGAACGCCAATATCCAGCCTTTAACATTGAGCAAAAAGTTGACACCATTTTAGTGTTAGGCCACGGTGGCCTTGCCGATCCTGATTTAGCCATTACTGGCCAGCTGTCTGGCACTGCCATCTCGCGCTTTGCCGAAGCGTTTCGCATTTGGCAGGCTAACCCACAAGCAACCATTGTTGTCTCCGGCTCGAATTTTGGCGATAGCAAAACCCATGCTGAGTTAATGGCAACCTTAGCACTCAGTTTTGGCGTACCCGAGGCGCAGATTAAGCGTTTAGACTACACTCGCGACACTCCCGATGAAGCCAAAGAAATGGCGCGATTAATCAAAGATAAACAAGCGGCACTGGTCACGTCAGCAAGCCACATGCCCCGCGCCATGAAACTGTTTGCCCAGCAAAACTCACAGCCTATTGCCGCACCCGCCTATTACAAGCAGCGCAACTCAACATTACCCGAGCCAAGCAATAGGATGATCCCAAGTGCCTACTATTTAGAGCGCTCCGAGATGGCTGTGCATGAGTATTTAGGCATTTGGTGGTCAGAATTACGACAAAACATCAAATAAAGAGTGATCTGGGTCACATTTATTGTATTTATGAAAATTAATTACACATTTATTTGTTCAAATCACTACTTATAAGCCAACGGCCTTTTTATAATCGGCGGCAGATTTGGAAAATAATTTACTATTCATTTGATAATCATTGGAGAAATGGACATGAGAACACCTCTAGTTATGGGTAACTGGAAACTAAACGGCACTAAAGAATCAGTTGCTGAGTTACTAAACGGTCTAGCTGGCCCTGTTGCTAAAGCAACAGGCGTAGAAGTAGCAGTATGTCCTCCTGCCATTTTCATAGGCCAAACTGAAGCGCTTACTAAAGACGGCGCAATTGAATTTGGCGCACAAAACTGTGACCTAAACGTAGCGGGCGCATTCACTGGTGAAACATCAGCGGTAATGGTAAAATCATTCGGCGCGAAATACAGCCTTGTTGGCCACAGTGAGCGTCGTACGCTACACGCTGAAACTGACGAAGTAGTTGCTGCTAAATTCAAAGTGATCCAAGACAACGGCCTAGTACCTGTACTTTGTATTGGTGAAACCCTTGAAGAGCGTGAAGCTGATAAAACTAACTCAGTAGTTGAAACGCAACTAGCAGCAGTTATCGCAGCGCACGGCGTGGCAGCTCTTGAAAACTCGGTAATCGCGTACGAGCCAGTATGGGCTATCGGTACAGGTAAAGTAGCTTCTAAAGAGCAAGCTCAAGAAGTTCACGCGCACATCCGTCAATGGCTAGCAGCGCAAGATGCTAACGTAGCGGCTAAAGTACAAATTCTTTACGGCGGCTCTGTTGGCCCAGCGACTGCAGCTGAGCTATTTGCACAACCAGACATCGATGGCGGCCTAGTAGGCGGCGCTTCTTTAAAAGTGGCTGATTTCACCGCTATCATCGAAGCTGCTCAAGCTTAATATTAGATTTTAAATCTGATTAAAAAGCGCCTAGCGAGTTAACTCGTTAGGCGCTTTTTTGTAGGGGCTGAGCTTGCTCAGCGAACATCACACATTCCCTGAGCCACAAAAAAGCCAATCAACTTGCTCAACATACAAGGAGAAATATACTCGTTTGCTTATCCAGAGCTCAGGTTAAGTAGCTTTTCTACCGCATCTTTCACCAACTGCTCTCGCCTATTCCAGTCATTGCCATCAATCACGACAAATCGCAAGCCTAAACATTCTAGTTGCGTTTTTAAAAACTCAAACATGTCAATGCGAAATGATTCGCCATAACGAGTACCATCGTCAATCCAAGGTACATCAGGCGATAATAATAAGTATAAATCAGCGAAATCCTGTAACGGGTAGTCCTGACTATCCACCTCTCCCATTAACAATTGCTGCCAAGCCATGGTTTGGATCAGATCGGTGTCTTCTATCAGATAAGGCCCAGCGTGCTTAGCAAGCGCATTACGCATTGCAATGTGAGTGTGTGTTAAGCTACGAAAATCTTGCCGCGTCCAGTTCTGTCCTTGCTTGAGGGAAGCATCATAAATACGACCATATTCCGTCATCAGATTGCTCAATTGACCACTAGGATCAAGCCGCTGTGCCAACCGCGCTGACAAAGTCGACTTGCCCGTGCTCTCAGGCCCTAAAAACGTAACACGACGCTGAAAATGAGCCCGCACGGCGGTGGGTATATAACGCCAATGTTCATGGGGGGCATTTCTGATCATAGTAGCTGAAATGTTAACGCTACTGCGGCCAAGTGGCACCGCAACAGCGCCAATTTCGTAAGCAAGTTGCACCACGTAATCTTCCCCACCAAAAACATAGTCAAAAGGGCCAAATGGGCTAAGCGCATCACGCCATTTTGGCCAAAAGTCGGGGTCGTCCTCAGGCTGTTGAGGTAATGAATCATCAAAAAGTTCACGCACCTGAATGTTCTCGCTAACACTGCTTCTCACCCAGTGGCTACGTAAACGGCCATCAATTGGCTCTTGGCTAACTGCGCATACTAATACGGTGAGCTCATCCACAAGTTGAGCTGCGGTGTCAATCACCCACAGATGACCATGATGAATAGGCATGAACTTGCCAAGATATAAGCCTCTAGTCACGTGATGCTCTCTGCCATTGTAATAAACCTAAGATAGCAAGTATCAAAAACACGCCATACAGCGCTGCTGTGGGCAGTAAACCTTTCACTATAAACAGTCCAATGGCTAACACGTCAACGGCAATCCACAGATACCATGATTGCAAATGTCGGCGCATCAATAATATTTGCGCAGAGACACTCAACGCCGCAATTGCACCATCCCAAAATGGATGTGTTGCATCAGTATATTGTTGCATCACCACGGCTAAAATAAGCCACAATGCACTTGTAGCCAACAATCCCTGACTAAAATGACGATGATTTAGATAGGCCACTTGAACCTTGCCATCAGGGGCTTTATGTTTCAGCCAATAAAACACGCCATAACATTGCGTGATAAAGAAAAATACTTGTAATAATGAATCACTATAAAGTTGATAATCAAAGAAAATTTTGGCGTAAAGCACCACCATAATGAAACCAAACAGGTAGTTCCACAGCGACCGTTTAATGATCAAATAAACATTAAGAAACCCACAAGTCACGGCAATATACTCAATGGCGATACTGCCTATCATTTGCTGTATAAAATCCACTTATCAACTCCATTTGTGATGGCTATCTAGCCACATATCAATTTATATAAACGCGGCTAAGCTTATGTATTTTATCACTGAATCGCTTTTTCTAGGCAATAAAAATAGCTAAGGGGATTTTATGTAATTTAAAATGAAAAAGAAGGGAAAGAAGGGAACGGTTGATACCGGCAGATTTCTTAAACGAAAAAACAAATTAGCGATCAACCGCGCCTAAGTAAGACGCGATTTTATTGAAAAACTTAAGAATAATAAGCTTCAACAGTGCCTTTTAGGGTGATCAAAAGCGGTTGACCACGGCGATCTAGCGCCTTCGGCGAAGGAATTTTAACCCAACCTTCACTGATGCAATATTCTTCAACATCAAAACGCTCTTTGCCGTTAAGTCGAATGCCAATATCGTGCTCAAAAATCTCTTCTACATAATTTGGACTACGTGGGTTACAAGATAGGCGATCAGGTAAATCTGGTTTCGATAGCGTGTCGTTCATGTTCATGACCTAAAAATATAAAGTGCGTTATTGTAGACAATGTCAGCGTGGCGCTCAAGCAGATGTCATCGTCAAATAACTGCTACGGTTAACTTAAACTTCAGCCTTAAATTATTTAACCCTTGAGGTTTCAAAAATTCCTTGATAAGTTCAAGGAATGAAAACATTTAATTCACCTACCATTTCCTTTTTCTGGTGGCGCTCTTTTTAGAGCGGCGCGGAATTTTCACATTCTTAAGCTGCTGGTAGGTAGCTAAGAATGTCAGATCTTTTTTATCTCCAGTAGCATTTTTTCACTTGGAGATATTCATGAACATAGCAACTAAACCAGAGATTATTTTAACCGGCGATAGAGCAACTGGGCCGCTGCATTTAGGCCATTATGTTGGCTCTCTTCAACAGAGAGTATTATTGCAGTCGCAACACCAACAAACAATACTGGTGGCCGACATGCAAGGCCTAACTGATAACGCGCATAATCCCGCGAAGGTATCATCCAATATCCTTAATGTGGTTGCTGACTACTTAGCGGTTGGCATCGACCCAGACCAAACCACCATTTGTCTACAATCCCAATTACCTGCCCTTGCCGAGCTAACCATGTACTACAGTAATTTGGTGTCTATTGCTCGCCTAGAGAGAAACCCCACTGTCAAAACAGAAATTCAAAGTAAAGGCTTTGACCGTTCAATCCCCGCCGGTTTTTTAACTTACCCAATTTCTCAAGCGGCTGATATCACTGCATTTAACGCAACTCTGATACCAGTCGGCGACGATCAACTTCCGATGATCGAACAAACTAACGAAATAGTAAGAAAAATTAATCACCTAGCAAACAAAAAGGTCCTGACAGAATGTCGACCACTGCTCAGTAACGCGCCGAGATTACCCAGCACAGATGGTAAAAATAAAATGTCTAAAACCATGGGCAATACTATTAACCTTGGCGCGTCTGAACAAGAAATCAGTGCCGCGGTAAAAGCCATGTATACAGATCCAAATCACCTAAGGGTACAAGACCCTGGTCAAGTCGAAGGCAATGTCGTGTTTACTTACTTGGATGCTTTCCATCAGGATAAAAACACTGTTGAACAGCTTAAAAGCCAATATCGCCATGGTGGATTGGGTGATGGCACAACAAAAAAGATATTAGAAGAATGCCTACAAGAGCTGCTTCGTCCAATACGCCATAAGCGGGCAGAATATTTAAACGATAAGGCGCAATTATTGGCCATTTTAAAACGTGGCAGTCAAACCTCAAAAGAGCAGACCGAGCAAACACTGCTTGATGTTAAAGCGGTATTTGGCCTAAATATTTTTTGAACTAAGGGCCGCCATCCAACCTTAGGCTGTTGCACCACAAACTACTGGTGGTGCAACTCTGTCTAGCCACTGTACTTAGTGGCATAGTGAACGACGCGAAAAGGCGCTAACGCACTAGAAATGACCAACAAAGATCAACAGGCCGTAGGAAGCTGTTAATTATCAGTACAGGATCGCCACGCTAGAATAACCTTGCAATCGCCATACTGCTTAGCTGTAGCTTAGCCCAGGGCTAGCAACTGCTGCTGCAAACTTGCTACTTCGTCGCGCATTGCCGCTGCTTGTTCAAATTCCAAGTTTTTGGCATGTTCAAACATCTTGCTTTCACATTCAGCGATTTGTTTTAGCAAGGTTTGCGGGTCAACTATCTTATACTCACCCTTCTTCTCTGCGACTTTATTGAGTTTACTATTCCCTGTGCCCATCGCCATAATATCCAAAATGGCTTTATTCACCCCTTTTGGTGTAATGCCATTATCAAGGTTGAATTGATGCTGAACTTTGCGGCGACGCTCAGTTTCATCAATGGCCTTACGCATTGATTTAGTCATACTGTCTGCGTATAAAATGGCTTTACCTTTAACGTTTCGAGCCGCGCGACCAATGGTTTGGATTAACGAACGCTCCGAGCGTAAAAAACCCTCTTTATCGGCATCTAGGATCGCCACTAACGATACCTCAGGCATATCTAAACCTTCACGCAGTAAGTTAATGCCGACAATCACATCAAACACCCCCAAACGTAAATCACGAATAATCTCCACCCGCTCAACGGTGTCGATATCAGAGTGTAAATAACGCACTTTTACGCCATGGTCGGCTAAGTATTCGGATAAATCTTCCGCCATCTTTTTAGTCAAAGTGGTGGCGAGCACGCGCTCTTTTTGTGCTACCCGTACACGAATTTCCGATAATAAATCATCCACTTGAGTCGCCACTGGCCGGACTTCAATTTCAGGATCAAGTAAACCGGTTGGGCGAATTATCTGCTCGGCAAACTCGCCATTGGTTTGCGCTAACTCATAATTGCCCGGAGTCGCTGACACATATAAGGTTTGCGGCGCGATGCGTTCAAACTCATCAAACTTTAATGGTCGGTTATCCAGCGCAGAGGGTAAACGAAAGCCATATTCAACAAGGGTTTCTTTGCGAGATCGGTCACCTTTATACATCGCACCAATTTGCGGCACCGTGACATGACTTTCATCAATGATCATCAAGCCATCGGCAGGTAAATAATCAATCAATGTCGGCGGCGCATCACCTGGCGAGCGGCCAGATAGATAACGGGAGTAGTTTTCTATGCCAGAGCAGTAACCCAACTCTTGCATCATCTCAATATCGTATTGCACCCGCTGGGTAATACGCTGCTCTTCAATTAACTTGTTATTGTCGAGTAACTGTTTTTTACGCTCACCCAGCTCAACTTTAATATTCTCAATCGCATCTAATATAGTTTGCCGTGGCGTCACATAGTGAGTTTTAGGATAAACCGTGATCCGAGGTACATCTGTTAAACTCTGGCCCGTTAGCGGATCGAACAAGCTTAGGCGCTCAACCTCGCCATCAAACAACTCAATACGCACCGCATGTTTATCCGATTCAGCCGGAAAAACATCTATCACTTCGCCACGCACGCGAAAGGTACCACGACTAAACGCCATATCATTGCGGGTATATTGAATTTCCGCCAAGCGACGTAAAATATCACGCTGATCAATTATATCACCCGTGGTTAAGTGCAACATCATCGACAAGTAGGATTGCGGATCACCAAGGCCATAGATGGCGGAGACAGACGCCACGATGATGACATCACGGCGCTCCATTAGCGCCTTAGTCGCCGAGAGCCGCATCTGTTCAATGTGATCATTGACTGATGCATCTTTATCAATAAAAGTATCAGTGCTGGGGACATACGCTTCAGGTTGGTAATAATCGTAATAAGAAACAAAATACTCGACAGCATTGTTCGGAAAAAATTCTTTCATTTCACCATAAAGCTGCGCTGCCAAGGTCTTGTTTGGCGCCATAACTATAGTTGGCCGGTCTAACGTTTTGATCAAATTCGCCACCGTGAACGTTTTACCCGAGCCCGTGACCCCAAGTAGCACTTGATGCGCTAAACCGTCATTAAAACCTTCAACTAAAGTGCTGATGGCCTCTGGTTGATCACCACTGGGTTTAAATGCAGATTCGAGTTGAAATGATTTTTTCACTGATAGGCTCCTTTGGATAAGTATGCACCGTAGCTCAACTGACTATATTTTACCAACCGAAAAATCGCGCTATTTTAACTGATAAAACTAGCGTTATCAGGCTTTGCTCTGCCTAGGCGCAGTAAAATTACGATAAGAGCGAGCCTGAATAGCAATATTTAGCTTTAGCAGCCCCTTAAACCTTAAATCTCGTCAAACTCACCGCGAAATCTAACGTCATTAGTAATGAGCCACTAACCTGCTCCATAAGGCTATTTTTAAAAACCGAAAAATGGCGAATTAGCAATAAAAACACCGATAAAAAAATTAATTTTAAGGTTGACTATCGCTAATTTTTCTTAACGAAAAAAGAAATAACCCACAGATGAAGAATTGTACAACCAAGAAATTAAATTTTTCATCGCCACCTTAAACATGACACTATTGACATAATTAAGTTATTGTTATTAAAGAAAAAGATGGTGAGCAATATAAAATATAGTAATACGCTCGAACCCTGATGGCACAAGGCTCAGGAGCACTTAACAGACCTTAACCCACACACTTATCCACAAAAATAGTGGATAAGTCTACACAAGCCTTACACAGCAAGGTTGCCAGCTTGATGTGTATAACTCTTATTTACTCATGACAAAAAAAACATCGAAAAAAAATGTGAACCAACATTCAATTTTCACTTTATTTTGATGTAGCGCGTCGGCAATTTTGGAAACAAAATCCGGTTAGAATGAAAAATCATCGCCAAAGCCCTATTTTACTAACTTTAGTCGTTTAAACTTAAATTTCTTTAACATCCGTTTAAACGCGGTTTAAATCAAATTTCCACTTCACTATAAGGTAAGTCTGCTGCTTGGGCCACTAGTTCACCGTCTTTAATGTAAACCTTTCCTGAGGCGATGCTATCGCCTAATACTAACTCAAATGAGCCGTTGCTATGTCTTACGGTAGTTGTGCCATTATTGTGCACGTTCACTACCGTCGCGATAGTGCGCGCTGGGGGCTTGAGTAGCCCTGATAAACGTTGATAGGCATTGCTCATGCGGCGTTTCTCATCAAGGTAATGGTTTGGTTAACACTCAGTTTGCCCTCATTGTCGATACTAATATCAATGGCTAAGCTATCGCAGGTTGCTTTAAATACCTCTGCGTCATATGACACACCAACTAGCATGCCGGGTGTAATGGGCGGTAAATCAGGCATTAGCTTGGTTTTGATGGTGTTAATTATCTTGTCACCAGCATCTGCCAACACAGCAGTGCCGCGTTGGCGCGCTGCCTGAACATCGGTGATCAGGTTGTCCACCACATCATCAGCAAACTTATCCCCTGGTGTGCCTTGTCTGCGTACACCACAAGCCACGCCTTGCTGCTCCCCTCGTACCAACACCTTATTGGCCATCGGTCGAATTTCTTTACGCTCACTGAATGCCGTAATTACATTCGGTATGAGTACCGCATCAGCGACTGCTGTTTGTGTATTCCAAGGCGTGACCGGCCATTTTGGCACCAAGTGAATGCTACGTGCAGCGTCATCAACCAACAGCATGGCGCCACATGATTTCGCCATCGCGGCAATGGCTTCTGCAGGTGTTTTGTCTCGATAGCTAAAACAATGAGCGGGAATGATGTGATCGACAATATCAGCCGTGACGACCCAGCCGGTGTTCACTAAAATATCGCTCATAATACCCAGTAAGCTGCGCTGAGTTTGATTACTCATCGACGACTTTTCAAGGTATGGCGCGGATAACTCGGCTAAACGACTTCGACCGGTGCCAAGCCATGACTGAGAGCCAAACGCGTGCGAGGTGCTGCTTTGCTCAATCAAGATCAGAAACAAATAACCATTCACGTTCAATTCCAGTAATTGATTCATTGCGCGCTCCATATCAATGCGGGAGCCAAAAGCCACCGACCAAGTGCCTGCAAATTGTTCTCGTCCATGCTGATAAGACGCAGACTTTAATGCAATGGCTTGGCCATCAGATAAGCGCTGGCAACTAACGGTTGGTTTCATAATATAAGACCTTCTGATTTGTGGGCCAATCGGCAAGTTAAAATCAATGTCGGGCAAGGTAGGATGGGCATCAATTAAGCCGCCGCCTTCATCCCAATAGCAATATTCAGGCTCAGCAATAAAGCGCATGACCAACGGATTAGCTTGAGGCTGGCGAACGCCACTAAAGCGCAGTGTCACTTTGCCTTTTTGGGGCTGGTAATCCGAGGTGCAAATTACTACCGCGGGTTTTGGGCCATAGCGCCAATGGTTTTCGGCTTGCATCGCTTCATCTAGTGCGTAACTCAGCTTAAATGACTCGCTCAAGGGGATCGCACCGCGCCAAGCCAGATGAATATCAGCGGTTTGTAACGGCCCTTTGTTATAGCGAACTCGCCAAGCTGATTGCTGTAAGTCACCTGATTGCCAATGAATGTTAAGGCTGGCGCTTTGTAATGGCGCGTTTTGCCAGTCAATGGCATAACGTTGGCTTTGCTTACCCAAGCGCTTGGTGCTAATGACATGGCTTTGGCACTGCATCGGGTAACGCTTCATGTTGACCTGTATTGCTTGACGCTGTAATGCCAAACGGGATTGAGATAATTTGATTGCATTGCGAATAGTGCGGCTTTGCTGGCTCAGCGTGATTTGTTGGCTATTTAGCAAGGTATTAGCGATAGCTAAGTGGCAATCTATGCCCATATTCGGCTGCATAATGGGCAATTGCGGCTGCGGCTCAACATTGCCAAAGCGCAGTTTAAGTGGCCATTTATATGTCGTTAATGGCTGACTAAAACGCAAGATAATCATTTACACCTCAGCCCCAGCACTGACAAATTCCGCTTGCACAGCGTCAGCCACTACAGCGTTATAATTACCTGTATCATCTAACATGAAGATTATTAAATTAGGTGCGCGGGAGTATTCTAAAGGAACCTGCCGCAATATGTTTGCCTGAGCGCTAGATGCAAACAATAGCAACAATTCACGCCTATCCATGATGCAAATTCGGCTTGCATTGTCACTTAGATCAAGATTAACGGTAGCTATCTCTCGGGGCTTCTTGATAACTATATAATCAAATTCACGCATACCATTGATCCACATTTATCCATATCCAACAGCCTGTGCGGCGTGTACCACGAATTAACCAGTAGTTTTTACCATCATACTCACGGATAACAGGCCATGCTTCATCCAAAAAAGCGCGATTGGATGAGGTGAAAAGTCCGGGAATAAATCCCCTCAACGATGGTTGAACTTGGCTTTCAACTCGGGACACACCGAATCGATCCACTCCTAAATCAGCCCCGGGGCCACTACTTGACGTAGACAAGATCACTTTCGATAGCATTGAAGGAACGACATCACCCGCAGGTGCATTTATGGCAGAATAACCATTTAAAAATGCTGAGTTAAAATAATATTGCGTATTCGTTATATGGCCATCACAGTCATACATAACAAAGCCACTAGTATTTAAGCTGTAGCCCGCAGCCTCAAACCCTGTTCGCGAATAATTCACCGATGTTGCGTCATCGGGTTTTTCATCTCCTGCGACAAAGACAGCCGCGTCCGAGTCAATAATGCTATCAATGTCACCAGCAAACAGAGTCGGATTGATTTCCGTGCCTGCGTCCATCTTCGATGCCGATTTACAAATGGTGAAATAAAACCCTCTAGCAGTGCCGATTAACACCCACGCATCATGGTTATTTTTGACGGCTCGAGTCACACGTTGAGCACCGACATTAAATAAATCGTTAATGCCAGAGCAGGCTTGTGCGCTCTGGTAGCTAACTAAACCGCTAACTGGGTCATTACCCGTTGCATCAAAAAACTTCACCACACCACCGCTGCCACCTTGGCTGATATCGTTTTTAAAAATAATCTGATTAGTCGGCGCATCTTCAAACGCCACCGACCAGCCCAATGGCTGCTTAGCGCCATAACCTTCCACTAGGCATTTTTTCAGCACATTGATGATTTCTGAGGGGGTGCCATTGGGAATGCCGGGCGCGCCAGCATCATCCCAGCGATATACGGTAACGGGTAAAGACATTATGCGTTTCCTCTAAAAGCAATCGTGAGTGAGTCTTGGGTGATATTGCTATGACCGGGATTCGTTGCCCGCACCAACATGGCTGGGCGACTGGCGGCCACTTGTTGAAAGCGGATGACTTCCCCCGCGTTATAACCTGCACCGAACGCTTCAACGGGGATGGTAAACATCACATCGCCTGTTTTTACATTCAGTGCGCTAAAAGGGTTTAAGGTATCCCCCGTTTGAATTTGGCCAAAGCGGCGGCCAATGCAGCGAAACGCGGTTGGGCTGGTAAACACTAGCGCCCAATCTTCGTTTATCGCACTGTCATTACTGGTTTCAATCGGAAAATCAGGATTAAGCTTGGCAATGGCTAACGCGCTGTCATTGTCCCAGTTATTGTTAAAACTGCTTAATACTCTTGGGTTAACAATGCGCGCTTGTAAATCGCCCAGCACTTGCACACTGGCCACGGTGGCACCTGCGGGGTAACTGTTGGCTAGCGGCTCGGATAAGCTCACTTCATTACCCACCACTTGGGTGACTAACGCCAACTCGCTGACGTTATCTGTAAGCACAAATGGCCCCGTAAACCCAGCAAAGTCGCTGTGAATGGTCACAGTGGTGCCCGCATAACTAAAATGGGTGTTCGCTGCTGTCCATAAGCTTTGTTGATTCGCGTCTAAAATATCAATGCGGCTATTGGCGCGCACGGTATGGGTTGCGCCATTCACTGGGCTGATTAATTGGCTTTTTAAATCGGATAAACACACCACGCCCCAAGGACGGTAAATGTCCACTAAACCCCCTTTGGGCACGCGCAGCGGGTTGATGCCATAGCGATCAGGGGGCGGTAACAAGCTCACCAACTCGGTTACGTCATAGGTCAAGGTGGATAATTTAACGGGGCTGCTAAACGTCAGTTCAACCACGTTGCCTGATACACTGCCAGTGATGCCACTGCCGCTAATAACACCGGCATTGTCACCACTGGCGCTAAGTTGGGTATTGGTGGCCGTGGTCACGCTAATATAAAGCGACTCAAGCAATACGTTGTTAAAGGGCAACACAAAGCGCGCTTCGGTGGCGGTTGGCATTGATTTCACGGCAAGGCCAAACAAGGAGCGAATACGATTGTTAATATCAGCATAGGTTCCAGCCGCATAATCAACAATGGCAATGCGCGTTGTACCATTACCATCGCTGCCATACACGCCATCGTCACGCTCGGTGATTTGGCCAACATATTGAGTCGTTCCGCCCGCAAAAGCATCAAATGTGCCTTGCAAGCTGCCCTTGGCAATCGCTAGCGGGTTCGCATTGGCCGTGGTGAGTATTTCGCGGTATTCGTAGTTATCTGCACTAATATACGACACGCTAACAAAGCTGCCTGCGTCGGCCAGCTCTGCCAACACCACTTGAATATAACGCTCGTTACCATCATATTCGGCGCGAACAAGAGCATCTTGCTCGGTTTTCAGCTCGCCGCCTTTGGTGTATGACACGGTGGCAGGATATTTTTCTAATAAATCCAAGGTGGGCGCATCAACCACCACCCGATAAGTGCTTGATGAGGTGGTGCTAAACTGGGCCACAGTGCGCACAATGTCGCTTTGTGCGCCGTTAGGGCTTTGGCCAAGGTGTTTTTTCTCGGTGTTGATCACGGGCAACAAGGATTGCTGCGCGGCTGCAACTTGTAAGGTTTGGCCGCTGCTTGGCGCGGTTAACTTACTCACACCGTGGGCTTTAAATGTTTCATTCGCAGTGGAAATACGGCGCAGCACGGTGCATTTTCTCTGACCGTTGATCAGCGTGTCACGCTCTGGCGTTGGCCAAGCAATAGCAGGCTCAAACACCCATAACCGCTGCGCAGTATCAAACGATGTAATTTGCGCATAATGGTTTCGCCGTGGCCACGTTGCGTCTTCTTCGCCATCATATTCAACGCAGATAGCGACAATCTGACCGATAGACAAACTTACTCGCGATGGCTCCCCCTGCGCCGCGCCTGTTTCTAAATCAATCGCGCTGATCACGTTCTGGTTTTTGCTTAAACCACTTAAGCCAGTGCGCAGGCGTAAGCCCGGTGTCACCGCACTGCCTAAAATTTCGCGCATGTCAGCCAAGGTGCTGGCATCGTTCAATGCGTCTGACTCAATCAATAAAGCCGTGACTTTGGGATCGGTTAACGGCTGACTGATAAACACATGGCCATCTTGCAATAGCTGGGCGTCGGGCGTATCCACAGTGGGGTAAAACTTAACCATGTCGAGTGCGCTTTGAGCATGGTCAATGTCTGAAATCGGCGTTAATAAATCCGATAGTTTGCCGCTAACTACTTCATTTTTTGAGCGATAGCCGCCCGCGTCATCGGTTTGGCCAAGGGATTCGGGTTTGAATATTTTTAAGTCGCTGCGGTTCATAGTAACTCTTTAAATAGTGATGAAATTCAAAGTCACATCAAACATGGTGCTGGGTGACAAGTCGGCATAGGCAATCGCTGGCGTGGCGGTTATCGCTTGAGGTTGATGCAGCCAAACCACATTAAACACCTCATCGTTAATGGTTAACGAAAAGCCCGTTGGCGAGCTGCTGGCATGAGCCTTAAGAGCCATGTAAGTGGCAAAGCTTTCTTGCTCACTCACCAGTACAATGGGTTGACCTGCTTGCTTTTGTGATTGCTCTAATAGCAAGCTGCCATCAATGGCATATTCGCTGTGCGACACCCAGGCATCCCATTCAAAACGGTTTTGCCACACAAATTCAGCAAGTGAAAAATCAGCAAACGAAATCAAAATGACACTCCTTTTAAGCGCTCTAACTCAGCCAGCAAACTTAAGTCACTGGTCTGAGCTTGCAGGGCTTTACCACTGGGCAGACCTATCTCTAAGCGGATCACCTTGTCTGCTTGGCGTGATGGGCTTTGGCTATTATTTTGAAATGCCGTTGAACGATTATTCGCGTTAGCCCGACTCGATTTTTCTTCTTCCTTGCGCTTTCTCAACGCTTCACGCAACTCATCCATTTGCGCCTGCATTTGCTTAATTAGTGCATCAATGGCTGTGCCATTATTAAAACCGCGACTTAACCCTGTTTTAGTCATGTTGCGGGCAAGCTCTGCCATCATTGCTTCAAGCTCTCGCACGCTCTTGCCGCCTAGGTTGCTGGTATCCACGCCAGAGCCTAATGTGCTGCCGGCACTGGCGGTGTTTTTATCAATCTCGCTTTGACGTGTGCGGGCATTGGCGTCAATGATGCGGCGGGTGGCGTTTTCCACTTGGGTGGCGGCATCCGCCGCGGCGGTTGCGGTACTGGCCAAGTCACTGGCTAGGTTGCGTGATGAAGTGGCAGCATTGTCTTGCGCTGTAGTCAGGTTTTTAAACTGGTCAGTTAAGCCATTGGCGGCTTTTTCCACGTCAATCAGGGGATCGATTTGCCCGCCAGTGGCTTGTGTGGCTTTGATAGCAGAATCGACCCACACACTAAGGGCATTGGCCACATCGGTTGCGCTGGCCACACCCGACTCTTTGATGATGAAATAGGCGTCTTTGTTTTTTTGCGCAATGTCGGCCAGTGTTTTGGCCGATTGAATGCCCAACTGTTGAAACGCTTTTTCCACCTCTGAGGTGTTGCGGATCAAGTTGTTTTGCGCATCTTCAATGCGTTTTACGCCTGCGGTTATTTGGTCTGTGGCTAAATTATTATCTTGGGCGTATTTAAGCCAAATCGCTTTTAAAGCATCTAGCTCTGTTTGGGTTTTGGCTTGGCCAATAGACGCATCAAACGCGGTTTTTACCGCATCAAAGCTTTGCGTTCCTGAGCTGGAGATCAACGCAAAGGCATCAATGGCGCTTTTACCGGTGGCGGTGATCTGGTTGTTCACCTCGGCCATGTCTAAGCCTAGCTTGGTAAAACTGGCATTTAGGGCGGCGTCAATGCCGTTGGCAAACTCATCTGCGCCTATCATGCCGTTATCAAATAGCTGTTGCAGGTTGGCGCTAAATGCGGCTAAGTCTTCACCCGACAGCTTGGCCAGTTTGGCGGCCAGCTCGGTTTCTAGGCTTTGCGCCAGCGCGGCACTGTGCGCGGTGGCTTTTTCCAGCACGGTGCCAAAGTTGGCCACTTGCTCTATTTTGCTGGGGTCAAACGCGGCCACTGTGGTGGTCACCCAATTGGGCAAGGTATTGTCTAGCGCAGCGGTGTTTAAGCCTTTGATGGTGTCGGTCAGCGCTTGTTGCGACAGCACCATTTTATCCATCAAGGTATGGTTTTTAGTGTCTTGCGCCCAAGCTAATTCCGCTGCTGCATTCTTTTCGGCGATGGCTTTTGCCACGTTGTAATAGCTTTGACTTTGTTCGTTCCATTTCACCGCGCCGCTGGCTACTAAGCGCTCAAGCTGCTCCATGCTCTTAATTTGAATGCCCAGTTTGCTGCTTAACTCAGTCAATTGCTGATCAAGCTGGCCTTGGCTTTCGTTCATACGCTTTTGCGATTCAGCCGCTGCCGCGATGGCCACATCATAACCAATGGCGGCTCGCGTAATGTAATCGATACCCTGGGCGGCCAATATCGAGCCAGCCGCTAATGGGCCAAGCAAACTAGTAAAACGCATAGCTCCAGCTGCAAGGGTGTTCATGCCTGCGCTGCCCGCTGCTGCCATGCCATTGGCTGCGCTTTGGGTCAGCAGCATTTGATTTTTAAAACCGATTAACGCGGTGGCGGCACTGGCTGCAGCAGCTGGAAAGCCAGCAAACATCGACGCTAATTTTAAGCCAATCACCAACTGGGCTAGGTTGCCAATGGCCTCGCGCCATTCCCATATTGTCGCCAAGCCTGTTTTTAACGCCGATAAGGTGCTGGTGATGGCATCGGATATTTCTTTGGCGTATTGCTGCAATGAGCCATCGGCGGCCATTTCATCAATGGCGGTATTAATGGCGTTTAATTCGTCTTTAAATGTGTCGAGCAAACCGGCATTGGCAATGGTATTTTTTACTTTGTCCAGGTTGTCTTGCAGGTTGGAAACCATGCCGTTCCATGTGCTCATCATCGCCGCTGCGCTGCCTGCGCTGGCTTTGCCCATTTCATCGACCAGCAGCTTTATTTCTTTGCGACCAATCTTGCCTTGCTCGCTCATCTTCTGGATTTCTTGGGTTGTTTTACCCGTTACTTTTTCAAGCAACTGCCAGACAGGAATGCCGCGTTCGACGAGTTGGTTAACTTCTTCTGCTTGTAGTTTCTGTTTCGACCAGGCTTGGCCAACGGCTAGCACTACGCCTTCAAGCTTTTCTTGATCGCCACCCATTTGGGCAACCTGATCGGTCAACGCTTGCATGGTGCCGTCCATTGGATCGAGACCGTAGGCTTTTAATTTAATAAATGCCTTCGTCACACCATCTAATTGAAACGGGGTGTTTTTGGCGAACTGCTTAACCCATTCCGTGGCCTGTTCGCCTGCTTCAATGCTGCCCATCAGCGCTTTCATTTGCGCATCTAAGGCTTCAAACTTGCCGCCAGTATTCAGCAAGTCCAGCACCGAACTGGTCAGGGTATTAATGCCGACATAAGCCGCACCCGCGGCAATTAAGCTTGTCGTAATAGCGTTTAAACGGCCATTAAAGCCCGTGCCAGCTTGGCTGGCTTGGTGAAAGCCTTGGCTGGCTTGTTGGCTTTTTTGATTAAGCGCGCCGGTAGCACTGGCGGTTTGTTTTAACTTGACTTGCTGTTGGCCTAACTCTTGGGTCAGTGATTGCGCCCACTGCTCAGCAGCGCGCATTGAGGTGGCCAGCTTTTGCTGCTCGGTGTTAAGGTTTTTGCTGTTAATACCCGCATTACTTAGCTGATTGCGCAGCTGCTGCAGGGTTTGCTGTTGCTCAGATTGCGCCGCTTTTAAGCCACGGCTTTCGGCTTTAGCGCGGTTAAATGACGCCGTTAGCGCCTTGGTGGGCTTATCCGCTTGGTTGATCTCTTTGGCCAACGCCCGGGTGCGCTGCTCGGCCTGTTTAAGCTCAGTTGAAGTGGTGTTTAATTCGGTTTTAAGTTTGCGAAACTGCTCCACCGCCGCTTGCTGGCGCTCAAGCTCATTGATCCGCTGGCCCAGCATATTGGCTTCGGGATGCGCCTGCGCTGCCTCAGCGCCCAGCTCATCCAGCAAAGCCGACAGCTTTTTCAGGCTCTCGCTGCCCGTGGTTTTAGTATCAATGTTTAAGCTAAGGGACAGTTTCGACACGGCAGATCTCGCAAATTAATAAACCAAACACACAAGAAAAATAAGCGAGGTTTCTTATTCGGCTATTTGCCGCAGGGACGCGGCAACTAAGCCATCAAGGACGATTTAACGGCGCGCCGAACAAGGAACATCGCGTTTTACTACTCAACTGCTTATTTACGCCAGCACCTCATGCTCTTCGTAGCTATAAGGCACGCCGTTTTCAGACACCAAAATCACTTTGCCAGTAAGCTCAGTGCTGACGTAATCCGCCGCCATAAAGTCGGTGCCATTACTGGGTGATAGCGTACACAGCGGCACGTTCAGGCGAATAGGTTTGCGGTTAGCGAGGTTTTTACCTTTAAGCACTAAGCGATAACGGTTACTTGAGGCCAAGCCACCTTTCACCCGCGTCCCCTTTAATGCATTAAAGCTGGCGGTCACTTTTACTGGGCCACCGTTTTCAATCGCGCCGCCGACTACGGGCCGGATCAAACCATCAGCCCAATTAATTTCCACGTCTGCGCCAATGTCTAACGGGGCATCAGCATTACTGCTGTCGGTCACACTCGCAGCGACGGCAACCAAGTTACTATTTGGCAACTCAGTCCAACGCCCTGATAGCAGCGTCACTGCTACAGCTGTCAAATCACCCGCACCTTGATTAATGGGCTCTGCTTCACCTTGCAGTGCCATTTCCACCACTTCACTGGGTTGGTCATCAATGGCAATAGTGATTTCCGTGGCACCAGGAATAATCACATCATCCAACAACTGGCCATAGCTGGATTGTTTGGTGGACTTGCGCGACTTACTTTCACTGGTGGGTTTAATTTCCAGCTTAGTGGTGTTTAACGGGCCAATCAGGCCAAGGCCCGCGCCATTGTCAGCAATACGCTCTAAATACATATCGCCAGCACATAAAATACCGTTCATTGTTTAAGTTCCTTCAATCTTTAAGCTGGTTTCAAACACCAGCGGAAAATAGGCATAGCCGTTTTTGTACAAGGGCATGGTGTTCGCGTTTACTCGCTTAACGCAGCCAAGTTCGGCTGGCGGCTTCCAGCCTTGTAAATGGGTCAACACTGCGCCCATTAGCTCGCCCGCTTGCTGGCGGGCATTACTGGTGCTGACATAACGCACCGTCACGGTTACCATCCAATGCTGCTTAACGCGGCTATACAGGCCCGCTTGGGCGGTTTCATCCACCCGATCACCCAAATAGATCACATGGGCAGCGGGCGTGGGTTGGCACTTTTCTTCCAGCACCGACAGCTGTTCACTGCTCAGCACCGCCTTAAACGGCAAGGCTTTAAGGTGTTCAATTAGCAAGGGCTCAAAGGCTAAATAGTTCATATAAAGCCCTTCGCCTGGTCGCGACCTAATAGCGTGCCGGCGGATTCAATGTGCGCCAAGTCGTTGCTGCTGGTGTTGGTGTTATCGATCACCAAACGCACATCGCCCTTGGCCACCATTTTTAAATAACTGATGGCTTGCTCGTAACGCACTTTCACCTGCTCCGGCACCACATCGTCAAATAACAAGTAGCGGCTAACGTCGGCGCACAGGGGCTTTAACGCCTCGGGCACCACAGCAAAGGGCAACCAAGGCGCTAAATACATATTCATACGCACGCCAGCATCGGCAATCACCCGCGCTAGCTTGGCTTGGTCAATCTCACCGCTGCCGGTTTCATCGGTCAGCATGCGCATTTCATCAGTGCCAAAAGCGTCGATTAAATCAGCTGGCGTGCAATACATGGCCGTTACTCCGCCACTGTCACAGCGTTAGCTTGGTTTGCTTGATACCAATCCCACGCCGCATCACGCTGCGCGCCGCTGATGTTTAGCGGCACTTGTTCGCCGTCTAAATCTTCTAGGCCAAGCGCTTCAAGGGCTTTAATATCGGGCTTATTTGAGCTGGTTAGCACTAAGGAGCCATCGGCATCGGCCACTGCGATCAGCGCCACAATGGCGGCTAGTTCATCGGGGCAGCCGGTTAAATCCAACGCTTTAGCGCGCTCTAAACCCAGTGGATCCGCGTCCACGGCCCCCGAATGATCAGCACCAACATCTGGCGCAGCATGGGCTTCCACCGTAAGGCGGCTATCCGCTTGGATTTGCTTAAGCTGAGCTGCGGACACACTCGCCACTGGTAGCAAATTTTCACCTTTGTGGAAGGTAAGATTCGCGCGGCGATAGCCCGAATGCGCCGCATTAAACACGCGGATAGTTGGCTGATTTTCTGGTACAGGTTTATCCATTGCATGGGTTCTCCGTTTTAAACGTATTTAACAGCGTTTAAACAGGGCCTAAACCCCGTTTAAATGGGGTTTACAGGTAATCGGCTACCAGCAGCTCAATGCGGCCTTTGAGTTCGTTGGAGCTATTGGCGTCCAGTTCACGCTCAAGCAAACGGGTGGCGGTTTTTTCAAGAGACGTCGGCACCACCAAAATGGTCGGTTTAATGCCCAGCTTTTTGCCGCCGTCGCCTTGAATAGCGCGCATGGCCGAAATTGCTTCCCACAGTGAATCCGCGTTCAGCGCCTTTTTCATGCCAAAGGCCATTTGCCAAAAACCAAAGCCCACCGCGCAGCGCTTATCCACGCCGTAGCGAAATTCACGCGACATAAACACCGACTCGTCATCGTTTTTGGTCATGGCAATCAGCTGCGGCTGTTTGCGATCTTGATAAATCAGCGGCTTAATCGCGCGTGAGGTATCCAGTACAAACCAAGGCTCACCGCTATAACCCGCATCCACTATCATGTTGGCCACGCTGGTGACTGCGCCGGTGCCATCGACGTTCTCGGCCACGGGGTGGTCGGTATCAAAGAAGTTTTGGCCGTCATAACACAAGGTGGTAAAGCCAGCCGCCAGTAAGCCAAAGGTTAACTCGTCGGGATGAATGGCCGCTGCATTGCCCATTTCTTGAAACAAGGGCGAGTAAATGCCTAGCTCGTCATCTTCAATGTCGTTTTTGTCCACGCCTACCGTTGACTCGTAATCTTCATTGACGATCTGATAGCCATGGGCCTGCATCGACTTAATTTGACGGTCGCCCACCCATTTTTGCAGTGACGGAAACTTGCCTAACCAGCCGTAGGTGTTGCTTTTTGAAGTAGATTTAATTACCGAGGCAATCTTGGTGTATTGGGTTTCAACGCCCGTTAGGCCATTTTTAAAGTCAAATTTAAAGCCCGTAAACAAGGACCCAATTTGAGCAGGGGTAACAATCGCCATTATTTTTCACCTTTGGATGTTGCGAAATCTTCATAGCTGATGCCAAGCAAATCAGCCGCTATTTTGTCTTCTGCCGTGAGTGCGGCTAAGCCGGTGTCGGTTGGCGCTGCAGGGGGCAAACTTTGGCTTTGCTGCGCGCTCAGCGCCGCAATCGGTTGTAACAAGTCAAGCTGCGCCGTTAGCACCGCCATGCCGTGTTGCTGGCCTAGCTGCAGGTAGTAATCTTTTTGCGCGCCGGTTAGCTTGTTGGCCGCGAACGCTTTATCCACTGCCGTGGTCACTTGGTCGGTTTGGCTTTGTGCAGACAGCGCCGCCAGTTGTTGCACCGTGGCGTCATACGCGGCTTTTGGCACGTATTGCGTCAGGTCAACGGCCATCGTTTTGCCGATGCTTTTTTCAGTTTCAGCGGCAAGTGCGGCAATCGCTTGTTCGGTTTGCGCGGCCTTAGTGGTTAACGCTGTCAGCGCGGTTAAAGCCGTGGTGCGCTGCTCTGGGCTGATAGTGGCACCGTCTGCCACCTCAACGCCTAACTTAGCCAGCATTTGTTTTAGCCATTCTTCCATTACTGGAGTCTCCTGTTTTGTCGGGGGGATAGATTGGGGTAGCAGCGTTGCCGCCAGCTCAGCCAATGGCGTCATGCCATCAAGGGCTGGGCGATTAGTCAGGGCGGCGCTGTGTAAAAATGTGGGGTGGCCGGTGGCCTTGTCGTAACCAAACACACACGACAAATAGCGGTACTCTTTAGCGTGCAGGTACGCCAGCGCCTTGTCGCTCCAGCGCGGCTTAATAAACAAGCCTTGGCCTTCACGCCAGTCAATTTCGTTAACGCTAAAGTAACCGGCAGCCGGATTGGGCTGGCCATTTTTTGGGCTATTAAGGGTTTGGTGTTCGTAGTCAATCACCAAATCACCCAACTGATGGGGCGTGGCCGCGAGCATGGCCTGAGTCACGTCAGCATCAATAAACCACTGCTTCGATGGCACATCAACGGGGCGACCATCCACGGCGCTAAAGTGGCCAGCAGGCAACAGCTGAACCCAGCCATCTGAGGCGTTAAGATTAAGCTCAGCCGCTAACGCCGTAATATTGCTATTGTGGGGTAAGGTGGCGCTGAGGGCCGCTAGGCCGTAATGAGTGTGTTTTGTTTTCATGCCGCTAGATTAGCGGCATGGGGTTATGGGTGGGGTTTAGCGGGTTTTAGTGCGACTATGAATATAATTGTTTTATGCAATACTTCCATCAGGTAACTTAATCTCTAATCTACTATTAAAATCATCAGGTGTGATTATCTCTGAGGTTATATCGCTAAGGTCCCCCACGTTCAATGAATAGACATCTGGCTCGCGATTCAGGCCAATTAGAATCCTATATTCTCTTTGGTTTCCATAAACACTCCGCTTATGAAATCCATTCATTTCTGGAGGCAGTTCACCATTTTCCGCTAGCTCATTGAAGTAACGAACCTTTCCCAGTTTTGTATTGGTTTTTAATAGATTAGGAGTGCTATCTAAGATTGTGAGAGCTTTTTTACACCGGTTGATGAACTCCGTTGCATTAAGAATAGCCACGCAGTAACTACCAAGCCCATAGCAACTCTGATGAATTTCTAAAACACGTTTAAAATCCGGTAAAGTTGGAGCAGAAATCGTTTCATGCCCACTGCTATTCAAAGAATATAAACAAAAGGCGTTGCTTTCAAGAAGTGTGCTGCAATGGATCCCTATCGGAGCTGAAATTTCGTGACTTGATATTTTTTGCCCATTTATCTCAAGTTTAACACTCTCAGGCTGATACCATGCAACGACGCCTTCCATAGGGTCTCCACGAAGTTCCCCTGACTTATCGGTGTGCTCCTTAAACATTCGAAGGGTCTGCATATAAAGATCACCCCTTATAAAAGCTTCAGCGTGAGCTTTTTCTTCAAATATCTTTACAAACATGTATATCATTCTAATGCCTACTTGTTGCTTTATTAATAATGCTCAAAAGACTAGATTCTAACTCAGGGGCTAATTTTTTTTCAGTTTCTAAAAAAGGGGCTATTTCTGTTAGGCTATCAGAATTAAACCCCCCAGCTTTTTCATAAACCTGAGCAATTTTAAAACAGGCGTTATAATACTCTGAAATTTGTATTTTTAACTTTTCCTCATCGGGGAAATAACGCTTTACACTTTTTAATGAACAATAAAATTTAGTTACCTCACTAAGCTCTGCTTTGTAACCTTTATGCTGCAAATGCATTTTCAAGTCTAAAAAAGCATCATAAATTGACTCCCTATGTGTTAGTAATGAAATTTCATTTGCTCTGGATGCCTCTATTGTGGCCCTTCGGGCATAGATGGCAGATAAAGCAGCCACCAGCAAAGAAATAATTGCAACAAGGTCTGAGACATTAAGATTGATGGTACAAGTGCTCATGATTAGATATGCCGTGTAATATAGATTCCATGATTAGATACCCTAACTAAACAATTAGAGGCGGATCTCTATTTTTCCACTACCTTTTTCATAGGTACATATGAAAAATCGAAATTATTGATTGAACGCTTGTTATTTTAAGTAAAGCGGACTTAAAAGTGCTTTCACCTCACAAGCTAGAGACCAAACCCTGTTTAATACCTGTTTAATTCGCGTCAGATTTGTTTAACAACGAGAAACTGGACACCCACCGCTTGTCTTTATCGAATTTTTTTTATTTGTGACATCAGCCAGTCCGATTTAGTCATCCCGTTAACATGAACTTCGAATAAATTAAAATCATCAACATCACTGGGTACTTCAGGCCCTTTTGTCTCATATTTACAGAGCATTTCGCTTGCTATTGGAGTTCCATATGCATTTTTAGCTTCATATTTTATGATGATTTTTGCTACTTTGTTGTTCCCATTCTTTTCTTGTTGTTCCGCTAAATCTCTCATCGATTGCCAAAATTTTACTTTATCTAGGTCTGCGTACTTATCCATAGGGTTATTTTTTTCCCAATACTCTAGTGTAAATGGTTCATACAGAATGTCACTGCTATCTAGCACTTGATACGAGGATGGTGATTTGAGCCGGTCCTTCATTATTTCAGAGCAAGCCTCTACAAAAGCTGTTTTCGGATTCCCTATACAACCACTAAGTACTAATGCAGCAATGATTGGTGTTAACATTATTTTCTTCATTTTTTTATCTCTTTATGACTGGTATTAATTTTCATAAGCTAACATTTGATGTTTAGCGTAAATATTTGTTTTAAGTTGATACTTCGGAGAAGCAGGCCCCTCCACTTACTCGACCTAGCTGCTCTCCATGATCTCTTCTTTAATTAATCGCTTTATCTAGCTTTCTATACCTATTACACAACCGCTTTTGCTCTTGTTGCAGCGCTTCATCATCAGATCCCATCGCTTCAAGGATCGCCACATTGCAAGCCTTCTCGGCTTTTCTTAGTTCAGATGAAGGCTCTACAAAGCTGATCTGCGCCACCATCGGCTTGTATGCCAAGGCAGCATTGCAGTACATATTTTTGTATTTGGTGTATTGCCACGCTTGGCTTGGTTGGTCTTTTTGTTTTAGCTCTCGGCAAATTTGATGAAACATGTCACTGGCCGCCACGGTGCATTTTGAATACTGCAGGGCATTTTGGGCATAAGTGGCACAGACGCTTTTATCCTGCACTTTCCACAATTGGTAGGTAAACGGCACCTGCATACCCGCATAATCGAGCACCAAGGTTTTGGCTTCAACACCGTAAATGTCATTCATTTGTTTATGAACTGTGTTTTGCACTGTGTTGATGTAAGAGGCTAGAGCGACTGAAATCAGATCCATAACGATAAAGCAAAGTCCTAAGTGAATGATTTTTCACTATACCACCTAAAATAAAACCGGCTAAATACACATATCAAGGATTGTGAACCAAATAGCAGCTAAACATCATTACACAACCCTGTTTAATACCTGTTTAATTCGCGTCAGATTTGTTTAACACTTTTTAGCCTAGGCAATGCCTACCTTTTTGATTAAAGGGGCTTAAAATCGCTTACAGGCGTTTGCGGGGTATTTGCATTGCAGGGGTGATTGTTAGCTTTCGATGTAGTGTGCCAGGATGTCTAACACGCTTTGGCTTTGCGCATCGTTTAGGCCCAGCCAAGGGCGCGGTGGTAGATTGATTTCGTCGCGGCCAAACTGATGGGCTGCGCCGTATTCTAGGTTGGTGCCAAAGCTGAGTTGCTGCGCACCTATTTGATAGGTCAAGGTATCGGCCAAGGTGCCAGACTCGCGCAGGATGCGATCGGGGCGCTTGGCGTTGGCTAAGGTGGCCGGTTGCAAGGCGGCCCAAGTGTTGCCATCGGGATCGGTTTGGTCAATAAAGCGCTGGACGTGCAGGTCTAACAAGTATTCGCCCACCTCGCTTAATGCGGGGGGTAGGTCTTCACTGCGCTGGTAAATCTGCTTGAGGGTTTGGGCGATTTGTTGTTGGCCCAGCAGATCGATGGATAAAAAGCTGCCCGCCATTATTGTTTACCTTTTGCTGCTAGTTCAGCATCCCATTGGGCAATTTCTTCATCAGTGGCCGGTGGGTTCCAAAGTGCAAGCTGTTCGGGTGTCGCAGCCGCAATCAATGCCTCAAAGCACATATTGATAAAGGTTTGCTCCATGCCTTTGGCTTGGTCGGCAATCGCTTCTAGTTGCTGCCATGCGTCATCCGGTAACGGGTCTTGCTCTGTAATCGCTTGCACCTTGGGCAACAGTTTAAATTCCATTAGTTAAGTTTCCCCATTTGTTCATCGAACCATTTAACCACGTCAGGCCATTGGCTGTTAAGTGTTTCACGCGCTAACACATAAGCCGAAAAATGCTCAGCAAACCACTCACGCGGTGATTTCATGCTGTAATGCGTTAGCCCTTGCTTCATTGGTGGCTCAGGCATCCCCAATTTGTAATGCACTTGATGGCCCATTTCATGGATCCAAGTTAATAAGCGGCCTGTATTATCGTGCATATCGCCACTGGCCTCGGTGAACGCCCACCAAAGCTGTTGCCCATGCAGTGGATATTTACCTGTTTGGTTGGCTCCGTCTTCAATTATAGCAGCTAGCCCTGAGCGCAATTTAACTGCATCCACTTTTGCTAGGTTATGGTTGGCTTTCACTTTAATCACAACATGATCAAAGCTCTGGCTGGTAAAGCCCTCTGGTTTACTCGCTGAGGTGTGATAAGCCTTGGCCTGATATTTAGTCAGCCCTAAATACTCGGCCACCTCATCAGCGATGGCCCAAGCCGCGTCACCTTTGCCCATTTCGGTTGATTTGATAAACAGGGTTTTAAGATCACGCTCTTTAATAAACGCCAGCAGCTTGGCCAACTCGGGCGCGGCGTCGGTGGCCATTAGCGCTTCAAGGGCTTTATTCAAGCTGTCTATGTTCACATTTTTCACTGTGCTAAATGCCGTGGGCACCAAGCGCTCTGGCGGCGTAAAGGGTTTGGCTGCTTGCTCGCGGTGCTTAGTCTGCTGCTTGGCTTGCTGCGCTTTGGTGGGCGCATAGTCAAAGCCGGGGTCGATACCTTGGGGAACGCGATGCACTTCACCGGTGACGGGATCAACATAGTCACGATAGATAGGCTCGGGTGAGCGGTTTAAGTCTTCGTCTTTCACACGGCGCAGGCCGCGCACTTTGCATTTGCAGCCCCAACCGTTTTGCGGGAAATGCGTATGCCAAAAGGGGTCGTCTTTGCTTAACGTCAGGCCATGCCATTTTAAATGCCACTTGCGCGGGGTAATGCTGTCGCCGTGTTGGTATTGCCACACGTCAAACTGTTGCAGCTGTTGCCAGCGCCCCGCGTTGTAGCTTTGGCGCATGTTGGTGTCGTAAATGATCCGCGCGCGCCAGTCGGCGTTGCCGGTGTGCTCCCAGCCGTGTTTTTTGACAATGGCGTTAAACTCGCGTTTAAACCAACCAATGCTTTTGCCCTCGGCGATGGCGGTATCGACCGCTTGGCGAAAGTCATTCAGCAGATTATCGCCCATGGCACCGGCCACCATAAAGCCGCTGTTGTGGGCATCGCGCCACACGTCGGCCCAGCGCTCACTGGGTAGGTTTAACTTGGCTTTAAACTGCTTGATTGCCTCGTCAAAGGGCAATGAGCCGTAACGGGCTTGCCCTTGCATATTCTGCTGCGACTTGGCCATTAGTTGCCTTGCTCTACGTCAATGCGACCAGCTAGCTCAGCAGCCGCAAAGGCTTGGCCCATGATCGCGCTGGCTTGATCGACGTTAACCGCGTGTTTAGCTAACAGCTCGGCCAGTTCGTCTAGGCTGTTGGCTTGCTCGACTAGTGCGCGAATGCCGTCGGTCATACTGCCTAATGCGTCGCCCATTTGCTGGCGCAGCTGGGCGCTAAATTGGTCAGCTTGATCAGGGCCGTTATCTGGTGCTGGCGTTAACTTGTGAATGGCGCTAAGGGCCACTAAGGGCGTGAGATTACCTTTGCTTTCATTGCTTGGGCTTGCCCCCAATACCGCTTGGCCTTGTTGCGCTTCGGGTATTTTTAGTTTGTCGTGCGCCCAAGCTTGGGGAATTTGCATGCCTAGGCTCACTAACGCTGGCAAGCTCTCGGCCAGCAACTTCATGTCTTCTGGCTCGGTAATATCAAACTCAAGGCGCGGAATGCGGTGCGGGCTGCGATAGCTGCGGCCATTAAGCACATACAAGGGATACACCAGATCGCGGGTGAGCGTGGCGGCAATTTGTTTTAGGTCGCTGTCGCGCAGCTCTTGGCGCACTTCGTTATGCACATTGCCCAGCGCATTGGTTGAGCTTTTACCATCGGCTTGGCTGGTTAAGGTGCCACCGACAATGGCTTTGGATTGGCTGCGCTCACACCAGGCGATCATGGCTTCAAACGGCTCCGCGCCGCCTTTGGCCGCTTCATGAAAGTCTAATTCCATGCCCCGAGGAATAATGCCCCCGGCGTTATGGCCAATGCTCATCACGGCGCGCAGTAAGGTGGATTTTTCATTTTCACTGGCACCACTTGGGTATTTACCCAGGCGCAGCGGCAGGCCGTAGATTTCTAAAAACTCGCCTAAGTCTCGTACCGACAGGTTTTTAAAGAGGAATGGCCAAGCCACTTGGCGCACTAATGCGGCGCGGCCAAGGTAGCCCGATTTGGCTTTGTGCTCGTGCTTGATCCAACCGAACGGTTGCAACGCTGCGCCTAAGTGGCTGTTATCGCGCAAGCGCAGTTCGTCACGCTGCAGTGGATTCAGTTGAAACCAGGTTTGTGGGCGAAAGTCTAACCCTTGCACCACATGCAGGCCGTCAAACTGTGCCCACTTAATTTCTAAGCAAGAAAACGCCTTAAAGATGCCGTCAGCCATTTCCAATATGGCTTCATCCATGATGGTGCTGTCTTCCAGCATTTGCTGGATCAGCTCGGCGTCGGCCTTTTCTTGGGCGCTGGCGTTGCGCGGCGGCGTGATGTTCCATTCTATGCCCAGCAAGGCTTTGCGGCGCTTGTCTACCTCGCAGTAAACGTGGGCGTCTTTTTCTAATATGTCTTCGGCCAGTTCCATTTGGCTGACGAGGTGGCCGTTTTCCGCTTCGCGCATAATATTGGCTAAGCGACTCGGGGTTAAGCCCGAGGTAGGATGCTCGTCGTAATGCTGGTGCAAATGGGCTAAGCGCGCATCGTCATCGGTTTGCTGCTGCTTTAGCTGGCGCTCTGAGCGCAGTGGATTGCCGTAAATATCAACTATAGTCATGTATTTGTTCCTCGTTACCAGCAGCGGCTGGCAAAGGCGTGGTTGTCATCGTCGGTGTCGTTGCCCGTGTCACCGTCAAAGCGGCTGCTGTGCGGGATGGCGGTAAACTCAATGGCGCTCCCTTCCATCCAACTGGCGCGAATGGCCATGGCAAGGCCCACGGCAGCGTCACCGTGGCGTTGTTTGCCGTCTTGGCCTTTGCCTTTGCCCTTGTCGATTTTGGGCACGCCGCCGATCACTTGGATGTGGCGCAGGTCGTCGAGTATGTCTTGGTGCTTGGGTATGCTCAGGGTGCCGTCTTCAAATTCGGCTTTAAGCTTGGGCATCCACTCGCGATACCAAGGATCGTTAAGCATGATGCAATCGACCATTTCGGTGCCGTATTTCAGCGCCGCGCTTTCGGCTAAGTAGCCGCCGTTACCCGTGGCATCAAAGGCCATGCCCTGCAGGCGCGGCAAGCGTGCCAGCAGGTAAAACAGCACTTGCTTTTGTTGGTCGTAAGTGAGGTTGCGCAGCTCAATTAAAAACGGCGTGCGTTTGGTTAAATCGCGTTTAATTTCCAGTGGCACAAAAATAGTTAAATCGCCTTTGCGGGCAAAGTCTTCACCAAAGGCGTGGTTTAAGCTGGGGTCAAGCACAGCCAGTTCAGGGGCCAATATGCGCTCGCACCAGTCGTTAATTTCTAATTCTCGCCGTGGCTGGCTCCAGTTAATAAACTCGGCGCAGGCTTCATAACGCAAAATCGGGAGGCCTGCGGTCATGGCACGCTCAATGTAGCTGCGCTGCAAATACGCGCCGCCGCCGTGTTTGGGCACACAGTAGTATTCTTCTAGGGCGTCGTCTTTGGTGTGGGTGGCGTTAAGTAGCCCTGCTATCCAAGCATCTTGTGCTTGCTGGCTCCACTCGATGCCACGAATTTGGCAAATGCGCTGATACAAGCCATCAGCGCAGGCATCGTCTAGGGTGATGGTGTGCACGCTGTAGGCTTTTTTGCCGGCGCGGCTGTCTTGAATAAGCTGATTAAATTGGTTGTCTACACCGTTATGGGTGCTGATCAAGCGCACCTTAGCGCCCCACATGGTCAGTGCCAGTGCGGCTTTTAACACCTCGGCCAAGCGCTCATGAAAGGCGGCTTCATCAATGGTGACGTTACCTTGCATGCCGCGCAGGTTGCTGGGATTTGAGCTAAGGGCTTGTACTTTAAAGCCCGACTCGAAATACACCACAAAGGTGAGGATGTCTTTGTCTTCATCATTTAAGACTTCTTCACAAATGTCACCCGCGGCTTTGTCGAACACCTTGGCCCACATGGCCACGGCGTCGATAAACTCGCGCGCCATTTCTTTGTTAGAGCCAACATAAAAATGATGGGTGCCGCCATGGGCTTTGGCGGTAGCGGCGGTTAAACAGGCGTCTGCCGCTTCGGCCCAAGTGATACCGGTACGGCGTGATTTTTCGGCGATTTTCAGCGGAGACTCGTCAGCTATCCAGCGTTTTTGATAACCGAGTAGCACCTCTGCAGGGTCAAAGGAGCTGAGCTGTGCGCGGGTTTGTTCGGCTAATACTTGCTCAGGGGTATGCAACATTAGGCAATCCCTAATATTTCATTTTTCAGCAGTTGCACTGCGTCTTTGGTTAAGCCTTGGGATTTGCCCACGGCTTCGGCGGCATTGGCGGCTTCTTCGGCAAAGGCTTTGCGGATGTCTTTTTCACGTTTGTGAGACAAGCTGGCGGTTTGTTCTAGGCGCTGCGCCGCTAACATGGCATCTTTGATCATGCCTATATCGACCGCTTCATCGGCTGAATCGGCTTGGTTCATCATGGCTTTAAATAGCTGGGTGCGGCCAATTTCTAAGATCAATTTGGTGACATCACCGGTGGGCTTTTCGCCTAACTGCGCCACCCATACCTCACTGATTTCGCGCATTTCGCGCAGGTCTTTGCCCACGGCCTCCATTTTACTGGCGTAGCGATTCAAGCCGCTTTTTGACAGCTCGGCTTCTTCTGGCAGCCCAGATTGACGGATCAGCTCGTTGATTTCTTCCAACAGCTCTTTTTGCGTGATAGAGCCATCGCGCAAGCCCATATCCAGCTTTTTGCGGATCGCTTCGGGCAGCAGATCGATTTTGCTGCGCTTGCCTCTAGTTGGCTTATCTGTCATCTGCGCCCCCTATAAATTTGGGCGCGGGCGTTTAATGCCTGGCACGGTGGCATGGCCTAGGGCAACGTCTAAACCACGCTGGGTTAAGCTGGCCAGTAAGGTTTGGCCAACAGTTTCCACCTTGACGTATTGCTGCTCAGCCAGCCAATGCAGCTGGGTGCGCAAGGCGTCGCGGCTGATGGTGAGGCCATAACGCGCAAGGCCATCTTGTAAGATGGACTCGTTTAGCTCAAAGCCTGACACTTCGTTAAGCAAGCGCAGCACCACAAGGCGCTGATGCTCGGTCATTAAATCCTGTAGAGCCATGATATGTTTATCCTTTGATTTCGTTTTCTGTGAGCAGCTTTTGGTGCTGTTCATTACGTGCCTGCATGTCTTAAACCGCGATTAAATCCGCGGGTGCTTATCCTTTAATTTCGTTTTCGGTGAGCATCTGCGTCATAACGTGTAAGTGATTTAGCTGGGTTAAAATGGTGTCCAGCTTGCCGCTTTGGTTTTCAATGCGTTTATCTAAATCACTAATGTCGGTTTTACTGGGCAGGTGTTTAAACTCGCTTTCTAGCTCAGCCACGCGGCGCTCTAGCGCTTCTACCTTGATTTGCTTGGCAAAGGTCTTGGTTAAAAAGAAGTTGCTAAACAGCAGTGCCAGCGTAATAAAGGCGTAAATTTGCACCCAGTAAGTGGTGATAAAATCAAGCACCTAGCTTCTCCTTACGCTCCGCCACGCCTTGGCATTCCACGCAGCGCAGGGCGCAGGGGTTAGCGTTAACGCGGGCTTTGGGGATCACGTCTTCGCAATCCATGCACAGGCGTTCGCCCTCGCTGGCATCATCAGGCCGGTGGCCTTGCATCGCTTTGGCTTGTTGGGCGGCTAAGCTACGGGCAAGCCATTGGCTTTCGTGTTCGCTGGCTTTATCAACAATGTCTGTCATTATTTCCCTCTTTGTGCCAATAACGCTTACCAGCTAAGCGAACCGCAGCCCACATGGTGTATCGCTTCCATTTAGAGACATTGAGTTCACGCATTCCAGCAAGAAAGATTTCATCGGCCAGTTTGCGGCTCATGCCCTCTTGATGGTGGCAATAAAGCCAATCGTGTATAACGGCAGCTTCACGGTAGATCCCCGATTTTGGAAAAACCGCCCAAGCGAATTGAGGCACGCTTGCTAAGTCCGTCTCGAAACCTACAGGTACTGAAATGGTTTGTTCTACGTTTTGAAATCCAAATGGTGCTAGTAACTGCCAACACATCGTTCCGCGAACACTGCGTAAATCTAACTGTCCAATAAACTTGGCCATTTCAATTACACTCCACGTAAATTCGATGTGGTTTTATTTTCTGAGCAATAAGCGCTCTTAGCCCAGCGCGAACTTCTTCTGGTTGGCCGCAATAACTTGTAACCATAGGCTCTGCTAGATAACCGGCTGAACTACAACCAGTGAGTGCTGCGCTAACCAATACTGCGAAGATCATTTTTTTCATACAAGCTTCCTTTCTATTAGGTTTCGAATAATGCACGCCATTCTGCCGCGCCATTTCTCGACTTGTAGCTGGGCGCGGGCCACTTGCGCAGGGGTGACACTGTGCCAACCCTTTTGGTAATAACTGGCCTTAGTGGTGCACGGATAACACTGTTTGTAAGGCCGTTCAGACTCACCGGCTAAACTGGCTAGCTCGGTTTCAATGCGGTCGCGGCGGCCTTCGTAATAAGCCAGTGTCCAGCCCATGCCCATTACAGATACTGCCAAGTAAAAGGCAGCAGTAAATCAAGGCGGTTAAACCATCCTTCTAGGTACTTCTGGCTGCGTTGACGCTTGGCGACAATGCGGGCATAACGGCGACCACGGCGCAGTAAATAAGCCGATACCAGCTGGGCGGTATCGGTTTGGCGCGCTGCCGCTAAGGTGATGGGGCCGATTTTGCCATCGGGTTTTACCTTAAGGGCGTTTTGCAAAATCAGCTTGGCAATGCTAACCCCGTGATTAACGGCGGCATCAAACATCACAATGGCTAGGGCATCGGGCAGTTCGTGGCAATACGCGGCTTTCCAATAGTCGCGATGGTAAATGCGCACCGCTTGCGCTTGGGTTAAGTTGGCAATATCCAGATTCGGGTAAGCCCGTTTGGATATACCAAATTGGGTCTCACCGCCGGGGTCGTCAGGATCATTCACATAGCCGCCTTCAATGGGGCCAAGCCAAAGCATGGCAGCCTGAAAAGCGGGGTGATAATTCAATAAGAGGTCTTTATTCATGCCGTTATGATGACGGCATCAGCGATTTGGTTGGGTTTAGCGTGTATTAGATATTTCTACAGATTTTAGCGGGTTATAGAATGTTTGACCTTTGAATAATAGTTTTAAACCATAAATATCTAATCAAGCTAAGCAGCACTAACTACCTAGACTAAACTTAATGAAGTAATTCATGTTCTGCATATCTTACGAATAATACCTCTGTTAGCATTTTGGGCTTCAGCTACAAGCCAACTCTAGAATATCGAAGGAGGGATTATGAAGCTAATAATTATATTTGTTATTTTATACTCCTGTTTTACGTACGCGAATAGCCCAGAAGAAGTAATCGACCCCCTCACAACTGCTTTGTTAGCGAGAAGAGATGAACTCATAGCAGCGCAGATAAAAGAAGATATAGAGCAAGGTAAAAAAGCACAACCTGCAACGCTCATATCTACGTGCCATAAAAGAGATGAATGGTGTAAAGGTTTTATGTCTGCTGCTGTGCAAAGTTTAGTGTCAGCACATAAAAAAGTTTGTATTCCTAGAGATAAAGAGGGGCAACCTCTTGAAGAAGGTCTTTGGACAATAGTCAACTCTTGGCTCTATCGTCAACCAGCTTACTTAAAATTAACATTGTTATCAGCAATTCAACAGTAACCTTTCACCAACCCCAGCTTGACTAATCCGATATCAACCCAAACACATCTGGGTATTCACCCTTTTTCATCAC
>NZ_JAUOPX010000267.1:0-239 GCF_030547455.1 Motilimonas sp. 1_MG-2023
TATCATTAGTTGAGAAAGGTTTTGTTTATACGTATGCGAATGCTGTGTTGGGTGATTTTTAAACAACTTGATTTTAATTAAATTATTTTTAAGATTCTGATTGTTTTTGTGTTTTATTGAACGGAATACATTATTATAATTTTGTTGATTATGGTGTTGATTGTTATCATCTTTTATTTTTTTGTTGAATGGGTGTTTTATATTTTTGTTATATATATTTAAATAAAACTTTATAATTT
>NZ_JAUOPX010000268.1:0-239 GCF_030547455.1 Motilimonas sp. 1_MG-2023
GTCTTAATACTTCCCCTTAGCAATAGCTTCAAAGACACCACCCACCAATTCGGCAAAAAAGCAATCTTGCAAAAAGGTAAAACCAATCAACGACCTGAGTAGTTTGTCAAAAACAATACCTTCATTAAAAAAAAAATGTAAAACCACAAAAAAATATCAATTAAACAAATCAAAGAACACACTAGAAAGGTAACTACATATCTTTAAAAAGTTAATCATCAAACTCAGAATCAGCGGTA
>NZ_JAUOPX010000269.1:0-238 GCF_030547455.1 Motilimonas sp. 1_MG-2023
CAATTACTATCTTTTTCAAAGTTGCAATTATCACTGAGCTGTTTGTAAATTGATTGGCCGCCAGAATGGGGGACTCCAGCATGGCCTCGGTTTTTTATTAACGGATATTTAAATAGCTGTCCTATTGCGCTAATAAACACTTACTAGCGAGATTACGGCAGGCCTTGCTCTTTAACTTGGTATTGCTCACGCATTTCTTTGTACTGACTCTTCCATCGCTCTGCTCTTCGCTCAATCA
>NZ_JAUOPX010000270.1:0-238 GCF_030547455.1 Motilimonas sp. 1_MG-2023
TGTTCGTGAATGTATTTGCTCATAATTTGCAATTGCTCCAGGCAAAAATAACAAAGACGGCCGAAAAGCCGTCTTATTTAACATAAATCTGTTTTAGCTATTACCCTAAACGATAGTTTGGCGCTTCTTTCGTGATGGTCACATCATGAACGTGGCTTTCACCCCTACCTGCGCTGGTAATTTTAACAAACTGCGGTTTAGTACGCATTTCATCAATGGTCGCTGAGCCAGTCAGACC
>NZ_JAUOPX010000271.1:0-238 GCF_030547455.1 Motilimonas sp. 1_MG-2023
GCTCTAGACCTTCAATCAATTTAATAAAATCGGTTTTTTCTCTGGTTGTCATCATCACTTCCTTTTATGACTAAATTTCAGTTTTATATTGCACCATAAAGCAACAACAGAGAATGCTTAAAACTTTGTAAACTTCACACCTAGGCAAGAAAATACTAATAAAGGGCAAAAAAATGATGTTATTTACGAATTTAAGCAATCAAGTAAACAAGCCCCCGAACGATTTATTGTCACAAGG
>NZ_JAUOPX010000272.1:0-238 GCF_030547455.1 Motilimonas sp. 1_MG-2023
GAGGCGATTACGGATTAGTCCCAATCACGGAAGACAACAAACGTACCCGCACCAGATGCGGCAGCGGCCATAGCAGGTGACAGGAGGTGTGTACGTCCCCCTTTACCTTGGCGACCTTCAAAGTGACGGTTTGATGTAGACGCACTGCGTTGTCCTGGTGCTAATGGGTCCCCATTCAGCGCGAAACACATTGAACAGCGTGGCTCACGCCATTCCCAACCAGCTTCAACAGAAAGGT
>NZ_JAUOPX010000273.1:0-238 GCF_030547455.1 Motilimonas sp. 1_MG-2023
CGTGCCACAGGTTCGCTTCACTGGAGACTTAGTCATTCCCGTTATCCACCAAATGGAAAAAATGCGCAACTCATTAATTACCTTAGAAATTGACCGTCGCGGTAAAGACGGCCTACTTTGTTTGGATAATATGCGCGCCGACATCACAGTTGCATTCTATTTGCTTGTATATGTAACAGCTGAATACGTTTTGAAAGTGGCTAAATCGATTGGCGCCGATCGCTCCTCAGATTAAGAT
>NZ_JAUOPX010000274.1:0-238 GCF_030547455.1 Motilimonas sp. 1_MG-2023
TCATAACAATACTTAGGAGCATTCTTATTTGAGTGATGAATTCTCAATATCCCAGCTAGTAGCGAACACCTTGCTTATTGGTATCGGTGCAACGGCAATAATGGTTTTTTGGGCCATATTGCTACAACGTGTATTCGGTATTGTCCCAATGAATTTTGCTGTTGTTGGTCGATGGCTTGCATACATACCAAAAGGGACATTAAGCCATGACAATATCGGTGCCGTTAAACCGGTGAAC